>NZ_JAEEVD010000065.1:0-11469 GCF_016290755.1 Lachnospira sp. | reverse complement strand
AACTGTTTAATTATTTAAAATCCGTCAAGAATGAGAAAGATTTACAAGATTATCTAAGCTATGTTAAAGGACAGGAGCTTAGCTTTAGTCAATATTATAATGACATTTTAGCAAAAAAGAATATTAGTTTAACTGATGCAAGATTAAACTCAGGTCTATCTAAAAGCTATGCTTACGATATTATAAATGGCACAAAAACTAATCCTTCAAAGAACAAAGTATTGGCTTTAATTGTTTCTGCTCATATGGATGTAAAGGAAGCTAATAAAGCACTTAGGCTAATTAACAAAGGAAGTCTTGACCCAAAAAATCCTCGGGATTTTTGCGTTATATCTCACCTTTTACATGACAATTATGATATTAATTCTATTAACCAAGAAATATATGATTTGACACAAGATGAAAGCTTACTTCTACTATAAACAAAAAATCAAGTCTCATGAACGAGACTTGATTTTTTCTATTTTAATTATTACTAAATATCTATTTATATGCTCTACTCTTGTTCAAATATACATACAACGACAATAAAAAAGCCAAAACAATCATTCCTATAGTAATTACTACATGTAAATTTAACAATACATTAATTATAGAAATTACTATCATACATATTGCAATTGTAGTATATCCTTCAAAAAACGATTTATATAAAGGCTCTTTTTTACACCAAAAAAATTCAATTAACGCAATACCCACAAAACCTATTGTGTATATAATTAAATTCACAGGACTAGTTATCCTATTAAAGACTACAATTAATGTCAAAATAAGTACAACTATCAGAGAATATTGTTTATGAACTAAAACATTTATCTTCATATTAAACCTCGCCCTCCAATCCAATATGTTTGTTTAATCGTTTCTTTAATTATACATTACATCTTTTTGATATACATGTCAATTTGCCCTTATTTCCTAATCTCCATGGCCATAAGTCCTATAGCTACAATCAAGAAAGCACAACTTATCCATATAGCATGAATTCCAATATCTTTTGAAAATGTTCCACCAATTCCTGCACCTATTGCAAAAATAAAGATTACGATAAAATAATATGCTGCTTTTTTTAGAGTTTCTCTTTTTCTTGTTCTTGTAAACGCTGATAATGCCGCCATTCCACTTCGTAAATTTCCTATACACATGGTTGTTGCATAAGCATTACCACTTACTTTTCTAAAAGCCTGAACCTGCATTGCACAAGCTAGAGACACTAAAGAATTAGCTAAAATATTATATTTTAAAGGCATAAAGCCTACTACAAAAAGTATTATGATTTCTATTAATAGTACAATTTGTCTCCAATGCACTTTTTTAGAGTATTTAAACTTAAAGCCAATTTGCTCTGCTATAAATACTCCAAGGGCAAAGGCCACTAATGGGACTAGGTACTTAAGTGCATATATATGCTCATTTTTCATAAAATGTGTACTCATAAGTACAATGTTTCCTGTCTGGGCGTTGGCAAATACATTTCCTCTTAAAATATATGTATAAGCATCTTGAAAGCCCCCTGAAAACGCTAGAAAAAGCCCCACAATTAAAGCTTCTGACATCTGTTCTTGTTTTGTAAGTCTACTTGCTAATGATCTCATTAAATTTTCCTCTTTTTTATTCGTAAAAAATCCGCCGCAAAATTGCGACGGATTAAATGTTAAATATTAGCTACTAATTCCTTTAATAACTTAACTGAATTAGCAATTGCCTGCTTTTCAAATGTTGGATAATCAACTGTTGCTGAATCATCTGCCTTATCTGAAATAGCTCTAAGAATAAGGAATGGAACCTTATTGATATATGATACCTGTGCTATTGCAGCACCTTCCATCTCTGTACAGTATCCATGGAATGTTGATTCAATTCTTTCCTTTACTTCTTTATCAGAAACAAACTGATCACCAGATACAACTCTTCCAACATATCCTTTAATCTCTGGTAAAACCTTAGCAACTGCTTCACTTGCAAGCTTTACTAATCTCTCATCTGCTTTAAAAGAAAGTGTATCCATTCTTGGAATCTGTCCTAATTCATAACCAAAGCCTGTTGCATCTACATCATGATGTAGTACATCATTTGAAATAACGATATCAGCGATATCAATCTTTGCATTTAATGAGCCTGCAATTCCTGTATTAATTACGTAATCTGCTTTAAAATCATCTACTAAAATCTGAGTACAAGCTGCAGCATTACATTTACCAATTCCTGAACGTACAACACAAACTTCCTTTCCGTTTAGTGTTCCAGCTCTGAAATTCATACCTGCTTTAGACTCTTCCTTTGTAATGTCCATTGCAGCTACAATCTGCTCAACTTCTTCATCCATTGCGCCAATAATTCCTATCATAGGGCAGCATTCCTCCTTTTGTTATTAATTTTCTAATCTCTTATATAATAATCGATTATTTTATTTCATTCTAATAATAAACTTTATTCATTATAACACATCTTATCTATTATTTAGAATACTTCTTAATTAATTCAATAATAGTTGAAATGGAATCAGCCTGCTTGCTTTCTCCCATTGTCTTTATGAATTCTTCTCTATTCTCATATAATTTATTGATCTGTTCAAGTAATAGAGCACCCTGAATCTTATCATCTTTAATTAAATCGTCCTCATCTAATACTAATGAGTAACCATGTTCCTTAAATGACTTAGCATTAAGAATCTGATCACCTCTACTTGCCTTAGCTGATAAAGGGATTAAAAGGTTAGGCTTCTTAAGGGCTAATAATTCGCAAATAGCATTAGCACCTGCTCTTGATACCACAATATCTGCCATAGCAAAGAGGTCTTTCATCTCCTCGCTAATATATTCAAATTGTCTATAGCCTGGTAATGTCTCATACTTGCTCTCTTTCTTTCCCTTACCGCATAGATGACACACCTGATACTTCTCAAGTAGTTCTGGTAAAATGTCATAAATAGCCTCGTTAACGTGCTTAGCGCCAGTACTTCCACCAACTACCAAAACGATTGGCTTGTCTTCATTAAAGCCACAAAGCTTACGACCTGCTTCCTTGCTTCCTTTAAGTAATTCCTGTCTTATTGGTGAGCCTGTTAAATGTGCCTTACCTGCTGGAAGGTACTTAACTGTTTCTGGGAAGTTGCAGCAAATTGCTGTAGCCTTCTTCATTGCTATTCTATTGGCAAGACCTGGAGTCATGTCGGATTCGTGTATAATTACAGGAATGTGTCTATGTCCTGCTGCAAGCACAACTGGCACTGATACAAAGCCGCCTTTAGAAAATACCACATCCGGCTTAATCTTTCTTAACTGTCTATTGGCTTGAACTATTCCTTTAAGAACTCTAAAGATATCTGATATATTCTTAGCGCTTAAATATCTTCTTAATTTACCTGATGAAATTCCGTGATATTTAACATTTTCCGCTTCAATTAACTGTTTCTCAATTCCATTGTAAGAACCGATGTATTCAATCTCATAACCTGCCTCAACTAATGATGGCATTAAAGCAATATTAGGTGTAACGTGTCCTGCAGTTCCGCCGCCTGTTAGTACAATCTTCTTCACTTTTAAACTTCCTCCTTATACTGTAAAAGAGCAGTTGCCAACTGATCAGGGCAAGATGTTCCTTTTCCACCGCAATCGATACCTTTTAATCTCTTGATTGCTTCGTCTATATCCATTCCTTCGACTAATCGTGAAACACCCTGTGTGTTACCATCACAACCGCCAAGGAATTCCACATCACATACTTTTCCATTTTTCACTTCAAAATGTATCTGTCGAGAACAGACTCCTTTAGTCCTATATACCATACTAAATCCTTCTTTCTTGCATAAATACACAATCTCACTAAGTATAGCATACTTGATTTTGAATTTAAACCAACAAAAGGTTGATTAAAGAAAATAGCCGCCTGCATAAAGCAAGCGACTACTCCCGTTGTTGTCTATAGTTTTATATGAGATCAAATTTATAGATCTCGTCTGAGATATAGCAATAAAGATTATTACTTTGTTATCTTAGAACTCTCTCTTCTTTGAAACAACTGCAAGTGTCATAGCTGATAACATTGCAATGATGATAAATACAGCTAAGCTGTTAGCATCTGCAGTTTTCTTATCTGTTGTTGCAACCTCTGAAGAATCTGCTGCAACTACATCTGTATCTGCTGCGATTTCTCCAGTAACTACAGCTGTGTCAGCTGCAACTTCTGTTGTCTCATTATTAATTTCTTCAGTAGCAATTTCGCCACTTACAACTAATGCTGCACTAGCGTAACCGCCCTCTGAAAGAATTCTTACTTCATGTTCACCTGCTGGCAATGCTGCTACATAATCAGCATTTAATGTAATAATTGTTGAACCAGCCTTAGCTGTGTAGTTTGAAGGATCAATTACTACGCCGTCTACTGATACACCCTTAAAGAGTGAGAAGTCAGCTTCTGATCTAAATACTAATTTAACCTTTTCACCAGCATTTACTGTCTGCTTAGCACCTTCTAGCATTTCAAAGATTACATCTTCATCTGCTGCCACTTCTGTTGAAGGCTCCTCTGTTGAAGGTTCTGTTGGCTCTTCTGTAGATGGTTCTGTTGGCTCTTCTGTTGAAGGCTCTGTTGGCTCTTCTGTTGATGGCTCTGTTGGTTCTTCTGTATCAACTGTAGTATAAACTACTTCACCATCAACTACTAATGTAATATCTGTAAATGTTACATCTGCCTGTCTTGCTGCAAACATACCAACATATACGTAATCTGAATCTACCTTAGTTAAAGCAAAATCAAATCCGCCTGTAACTGTTGTTTCATCACCGAATGTACAAGCATATCCATCTGAATTACTCTGAATCTTAAGATCAAAGCTATCTCCTGCGTTAATTGCTGTATATTTTTCACAAGCACCACCGCTTGTAAGTACGCCTGACTTTCTAGCGAAGCAGTTCCACATGCTAGAACCCTTTGTAATCTTTAACGGACCAGCTGCAACATAATCACCTAATGCATCAGAAAGTGATGTATCAAGATACATGTCATCTCTAGCCATTAAACCAAAGGATACCTGATCATTTTGTGTAATACTATTAACTGTTGCAGTTGCTGTTAAAGTAAATGTAGATCCTACTGGAATCTTATAATAATACATTGCAAGTCCATCAACTGTTGAAGCAATCTTACCATTGCCCTTTAATGCTGCAATTCTTACTCCACCGTTAACTTCCTCTAATGCGAAGTTATCTGTAGAAATCTTATCTGTTCCACCTACATTACCAAATACTGAACCACTCCAAATGCCTACATTTTTCCAAATGCTTGAACTTGTTCCTTCAGCAATTGGTGTATAATCAGCTTCTGTATATTCTGGGTTTACTACTAAAGTATCTGCCTTAGTTGGAGCCTGTGCAGAAACAATATACTTAGCTAAGCTATTATCTGTTTCCTTAACAGCCTGTGTTAAAAGGTAAGCCCAATATGTTGCACCGTAGATATTAGCATGTGTATTATCTACTGATGACTCACTTGATGAATTCCAAGCATGTAAGTAAAGTGTTTCACTAGCACCAAGTTCGTCATATAAGTTCTTAGTAAGTGTTGTCATATCAACAACAGTAATTCCTAAATCCTTACCTAAATTTTTAATTGCCTGTGCGTAATCGCCACCCGCATATTCACCTGATGTAGATGTAATATGAAGATTTGAATTTGACCAAGTACCTGTAGCTGTTCTTCTTACTACTGGTGTACAAAGAATTACAGTTACGCCCTTTTCCTGTGCAATCTTAATGTAGTTTTCGTAAAGTGAATTTGCGAAACTACCTTCTGTTGTATAATCTCCGTTTGGATTTGTATATCTATCTGCTTCTGCCTTCTCATCGTTATGACCAAAGCCAATTACAAGATAATCGCCTTCCTGCATACCATTTATTAATGTCTGGTATTCCTTATCATTTACATAACTCTTTGAAGATCTTCCTGATAGAGCTAAGTTCTGAACTGTTATATTAGATGTTAAGTACTTATATAACTGTGTTCCATAGCCATATCTTGGATAGTAATATGCATCATTAAATGAAGATACTGTTGAATCACCAACTACCCATAAAGTATGTGGTGTTGTATCAGCTTCTTCTGTTGGTGTTTCAGGCTCTGCTGGAGTCTCTGGCTCTGTTGGTGTTTCTGGAGTCTCTGTATTGTTCTTAAGTTCTTCTGCCTTAGTTGTAATTGTAGTAAACATATCCTGTGTATAAGTCTTAAGTAATACGTCTTCTGTATCAATTACACCATCTTTATTTACTGTAAATTCAACATCTCCGTTAGCCTTAACACCACTTGTCTTAGTAGGTGCCTTAACATACTTAGAGATATTTAAGTTACGATTCTGAATTTCTTCAGCCATAAGTCCTGCTGATACTAATCCGCCTAACTTACTTGAATGTGTGCTATCACCGCTGCATAAAAGCTTTGATGCTGTTTTTGAAACTCCATTAGCTGCATTAGGATCATTAGCATATGTTTCTTCATATAAATCCTTAGTTAGCTGGAATTCATCAATTAACATTACATCTTCTTCACTTGCTAACTGCTTAACTGCTTCAACATATGAGTTATATGAATTTTCTGGTACATATGAACCTGCATATGTGTCTGTCTTATCAGTTGCATCGTGATGTGGTCTAATCTTTCCTTCTGCTGTGAAGTAAAGTCTTGCCACTGGTGTTACAAGTACAGGTGTTGCACCTGCTTCTCTTGCAACGTTAATATACTGTAATAAATACCATTTATATGTTCCACCACAATCATATGAATAGAATGTATCACCATATCTATCCTGAAGTGATGTTGGTGTTGCTACCTTAGTTCCTGCTGTTACAGGGAAGATTCCGTTAGCATCAGGCTGTCCTAGTGGAACATATCTATCTTCTCTATAACCTATTTCATTAGCACAGTCATTATGACCAAACTGAATGAATAAGTAATCGCCCTTCTTAATATTAGCTGCAATCTTATCTAGGCTGCCTTCATTAATGAAGTTTCTAGAACTTCTACCACCATTAGCGTAGTTAACAACATTTACCACATCACTATCAAAATAATCCTGTAGATATTCGCCCCAAGAACCTTCTGACTGTGACTTTCCGCCATTATACATACCCTTAGTAGAGTAGTCCTTTACTGTTGAATCACCAGCAAGATAGATATTAATTCCATCACCAATTGTTGGATCTGTAATCTTTCCTGTTGGGTCTTCGTATCCTTCTCTTACAAATGCATCTGTAGTTACTGACTTAGTTTCACCCTTCTGGCCTGAAATTGTCTGAGCTTCTACTTCAAGGCAAATGTGCTTTGATACTGCTGCATCTGTAATCTTGTATGTTCTATCTACACTTGCTGTAGATGTCTTTACTAATTCCTTAGATCCATCATCTGATACAATATACCATCTAAGTACTGATGCATCTGCCTTCATGTTATCACCAAGATCATAGCATGCTGTTAATACATGTCCTGGATAAGGAGCATTAATATCTCCGTTATCAATCATGTATGGATCCTTTTCAAATTTAACGCCTTCTGTTTCTGTTACAAGACTAACTGGTGTCCAATCGCCAAAGTATTCAGATAAGCTAACACTGTTTGCTTCATTTTCATCAATTACGCCTGTAACTCTCTTAGATAAGTCAACCACGCTGCCATCAGTATATGTTGAATTAAATTCTCTATATCTAGCATTTTCTGGCTTGTTAGAACTCATTGTTGTCCAACCTTCATCTAAGATTAAGTCGCTACATATCTTAGTATTAAGATATGTTACATTAGCCTTATCTCCCCAAGGTCTACCAAGGTATCCCTTAGTTACTGTTAAATCATCATTAGCTGAAATTGTACAATTTCTAAATAAATAACCTGCATTAGCACTTGGCTTCATAGCTGTAATATAACCACCTACTGAACCTGTGCTATATCCATAAAACTTTAATTCACATGCATCAAATACACAATTACCATCACCAAAGATATAATCTGTGTTACCTTCAATCTGGCAATGTAAGAAATAAAGTCTAGCATCTGTATTTCCTGTGTAGAGTGTATCCTGGCTACCAAGGAACTTACAATTTGTCATTTCAACATCTGTAGCTTCTACAGCAAATGCTGTTGCTCTTTCTGTTGCTGCCTTAGAAGTTACATCTGCACCATATCTTCTAACAAATGCGATAGAACCATCTGATACTACACCATCTTCTAATTCTTCATCTGTTAAGTATCTGTTAAATGATGCTTCAAATGTAATTCCATCAGCTCTAAATGAATCAGCATTACCTGTTACATAAACTGATGCACCCCACTTAGCAGGGCCATTTTTATCAAATTTATCATATTCGTTTTCAGCATTATAAAATCCTGAATCATCAATACTATAATACTTATAACCAATACCGTAATACCATGTTAACTTAACTTCTTCATTAGTATCATTTACAAAAGAAATAAAAGGAGTATTAACTCTAATCTGCTCTCTGTATGTTCCAGGAGCAATATGAATTGTAATTCTTTCAGTTTCTGAACTTGGGTTCATTAAAGAAGCTGCTTCTACTGCTTCACTAACTGTGTTGTAGTTTAAGCTTCCCTTATCTTCATAACCTACATAAAGATCAGGAACTCTAGTTAATGCATCCTTAGCTGTTGTTGATACAAACATAAGTGCCTTAGTAACATCTGCACCATTTACAACTACATGAGTTGTTGTTCTGTATCCATCAATATCTACTACTGCTTTATAAGAACCATCACGAAGTGAAATCTTATATCCATTATCTGTAACTGTTGCTGTGTATTCGTAAGAATCATCTAAGTTTACAAACTTAAGTGAACTTGGCTTAACACCGTTATTTCCAGTAAATTCACCATTTACTGAATACATTGGCTTAAGCGCAACCTCAATATCCTGTTGTGTGTTATCCTTACAATTTACACTAGCTCCATTAATGATTTCATAATCATTAACGCCCTTTAACTCTGCTGTATAAGTTTCTTCAGCTTCTAAACTAGCGTTAAAGCTTCCATCTGTTGCTATATTAAGTGTTACGTCTTCTGCCATTTCATCTTCTGGATGCATAATTACAGCAAGCTTTGAAATATCATAATCGCTGGCAAATCCTGTAACTTTACCTGTGTAATCACAAAGTTTCTTTTCTTCGATCTTAATTGTTTTATTAGAAATTCCTGTAAGGGCATCATTAAGACTTGTTGTAATTGTCTTTGTCTCTTTAGTTGTACCGTAACCCTTAACACCAATAACATTAGCTGTATATTCTTCATCAGCTGCAAGTACAACTGTGAAATTTCCATTAGCATCTACATTAGCATCAGTTGTAGCACCTGTGCTATCACATGTAAATCTTAATGTGTAATCAGTTAATGAAATACCCTGTGTATCAATTTTTCCAGATACCGCAACACCTGGAATTCTTACTATTCTGTTATACACTGGCTTACCTGCTGCCTTATCTGGGTATATTTTATAATTACCATCGTACTGAGCAATAAATTCATGCTTTACTCCAACGTTAGTAATAGGCTGACCTTCTAGCTGTGATTTAGTCTCATCACCATCTTCGTATCTAAAGTAAATTGTTGATTCAGCAGCATTACTTGTGCCCATATATACAACAATTTTATCTCCTGCCTTTACATTGGCAATATCCATACATCTATTTTGATCAGAGCCTGTACCGTTACAATAATACATACCCATAGCATTGTATCCATCATCATACTTTGTCTGTGCAATATTGTTTAGACCAGCTGTCTTAGTTTCAGCTTTACGATAAACTCTATCTTGTCCAATATAAGTAAGCTTTAAATCATCCCAAGTGATTGTTGCAACTTCGTTCTTATTTTGAACAAATCTACCATTATCACCCAACTTATCATAGTCATCCCAGAATGTTGCACTAATATGGTTGTCATATTTGCTTGTATCTGTTTCTTGTACACCACCAAAATCCCAAACATCGATTTTTCTAGTTGGATTTGAAGCTGCACTAGCAAATGTAACACCACTAAAAATTGTAGTAGCTGTCAAAACTGCGGCACAGACACTACTACTAATTCGTCTAAAAAGACTTCTAGTTCTGTGTTTCATATTTAGTTGTCCTCCCTTAAAAATGTAAGAGGAAAATATTAAGATTAGTGCAAAAAAATCTATCATGGATATATAGCATCCATAATAGATTCCTATGCCTATTAGACATATAATCCTCCCCAAAACAATTAAACCCTAACACCCCTGTTAGAATATGTTACAACTATTTTAAAGAGCTAATGCTCTTTAAAACCACCTTAGAGAATGCGGGTAATCTAAGATGAATAGAAAATGTACTTGCTACACATACATTTCCTACTAGTTGTATACTAATTATAAAGTCTGACATAGTGTCAAGGTCAACGCTTTGAAGCTGATATTTTTGTATTTTTTATGTATTTTTATAATATCTTTTAGAAAAGGTCTTTGTTTTACTCTTTACCTATGCGATTTATTATCATATTTAGGGCATTTTCTCTAAAAATGTTTCTTGAGTACTCTTCAGAACAATGTCTTGTAACATAGTCTCTAGCAGCGGAAAGTACGGGAACTCTACTTGTTAGATTATGAGCGTCGCTAGCCACAAAATCCACCAGGTAATTTTTTATCAATTTTTTTGCACAGCGTCTTGTATTAGTTCTTCCACTTGCAAATAGGGAATCAGCATTTATCTGAATGTATGCTCCCATTTCCCTTAGCTCTTTTATAAGCATTGGCTTTTCTGCAATGCAGGCATATCTTTCCACATGAGCTACAATTGGCTGAAAGCCTGCTAAAAAGCAATCTGTAACTCCTCTTTTTATAGTCTCAAAATCTGTAATAAAGGAAAACTCTAATAAAATGTTTCTAGTAGCGCACATTCTAATTCCCATTAGATCTTTCATTCTATAATCATTTTTACTATCGTCTTCTTTGCCCCATTCATATTCAAACTTTTTTGTCTCGGGATCTTTTACATTTTCCACATCCTCAAAGGTATCTGAGCTATAATAGACTTCTCGTCCGAGATATAAAGATAATTCTGGCAACTCCTTTGCCACTTTTCTTTGGAGTGTATTAAAATTTCTTTGGATCAATTCATATGGTGCCTTGCCTCTTTTAGGTGAATAATGGGGAGTTATAACAATGTCCCAAATCCCATCTTCTCTAGCCATCTTTAACATTTCCATAGACATTTCTAAATTTCTAGAGCCATCATCCACTCCAAAGAGCATGTGATTATGTATATCAATCATTGTCCAATCATAAGTATATTTTCTAGCAAACAATATTTAATCCTCCAGTATTCTAGTAAAGCGGACATTCGGAATCCGCTTCGCTACTTCCTCATGAACGCAGTGGCACTTTGTGCCACCTGTCAGAAGGGGCTTTAACCCCTTCTGACACTAGTAAGCTTTATACCCCCGCTTAAAGCT
>NZ_JAEEVD010000104.1:0-2262 GCF_016290755.1 Lachnospira sp. | reverse complement strand
ATTTCATTTAATAATTCTGATTCTTAGGACAAACGCCGTTACAGCCACCGTTACAACCGCTGCAACAATTTGTCATATCAGATTCGCCATAGATATAATTATCTACTGATGAAATAGAGGCAATAGCCTGAGAAGAAATACCCTGTCCATTACCTGTAAAGCCTAAACCCTCTTCAGTTGTAGCCTTAACATTAACCTGGTCAACTGATAAATTAAGAGCCTTAGCAATATTCTCTCTCATTGTATCTATATAGGGTCTCATCTTAGGTTTTTGAGCTATTATAGTTGCATCTATATTCTCAATAATGAAGTTCTTCTCATCCACCATCTTGCCAGCTTCAGATAACAGCTTTAAGCTGTCTGCTCCTTCGTATCTAGGGTCTGTATCTGGAAAATGTTTACCAATATCTCCAAGTGCTGCAGCTCCTAAAATTGCATCAGTTATAGCATGAAGAAGCACATCTGCATCTGAATGTCCAAGAAGGCCTTTTTCGTATGGAATCTCAACGCCACCAATAATAAGCTTTCTTCCTTCAACAAGCTTATGTACGTCATAACCCATTCCAACTCTCATTGCACTTCCTCCTAATCTTGTCTTTATTAAAATGCTTCTGTCTTATTTATCTAAAATCTTAGCTTTAGTCCTTATAATCTTAGGATTTCTAAAGTATAGATTAATTATCGCTCTAACCTTATAAGTAAACCATATTTTTATAAACTTAGCAAGTATAAGGCAAGGAGAATAAGCCCCTCCTTTAATATTTCTTAAAATAATTTTCTAGGGCTTCAATCGGCTCTGGTACTGCATATCTATAGCCTTGGATGAAATCAAAACCGTTATTTAGTGAAACTTTATTCTGATAATCATTTTCAACACCCTCAACTAAAGTTTTACAACCCTCCGCTTTAAACATATTTACCATAGTAGACATTACATTTGACATATTATCATTACGAACCGCCGCATATAATAAGGACTTATCAAACTTTATAATATTAAAAGGATAATCTCTTACTCTCTCAAAATTAGAATATCCCGTTCCAAAATCATCTAAATAAAAAATTACTCCCGCTTCATTTAACTTCTTCATATTACTAATAACATTACTAGAATGAGTAAATAAGGCACTTTCTGTAAGTTCCATTCTTATATGAGAAATTTGTATTTTATTATCAAAAATTATTTTAAATAATTGCTTATACATATTCTTACTTGAAAATTCTATTGCCGAGCAGTTAATGGTAATTCCATCAAAATCATAACCTTGGTCTTCTAATTGTTTTATTACTCTGCACACCTTATTTAACATAATACAAGTAAGGGTGTGTATATAGCCATTTTTCTCTGCCAAGGATATAAACTTATCAGGCCCAATAATATAATCTCCAACCTTTAATCTCATAAGTGCTTCTGCAGTTCTAAAACTCTTAGAATCCACATCAAAAATAGGTTGAGCATAGCAAATAACTCTTTCATCATTAAGATTTCTTTCATAGGAAATGTCCCTTAAAACCGATAGAATTCTCTCTTCTTTTTCAAAGGCATCATAATCGGAGGCACGAATTATATAGCTCATAGATGAAAAATCGTCCTCGATTTTATTTTCTAAAATATATAGAAATAACATTCTAGCCCTATAAGGATCAAAATTCACCTTCTTAGCATCCATGACAACAAGCCTATAAATGGTGTTGCTCTCCTCAAATTCAATGAATTCATTTAAAATCTCCACCACCTTGCCGGTGATTTTATTAGTATCTATAAAATATCTATTGCTAAATCTAATAGCAAATTCGCCGTAGCCTAAATTAAAAATTGTTATACCGTAGCCTAAATTTTCTAGCTTTCTTGTACATCTAGCGGTATGGAGATAGACGAAATTATTGTCCCCTAGGAAATCGAAATTTGTCAGGCGTGGCACCTTAATAAACATATACAGCACATTTTTACCCGCCACCTTATCCTGGCGCATCATAGTCTCAAAGGAGCTCTTATCCTGACTACCCATAAGCTCGTCGTGAGGATTTGCATGGAAAACTATGTAAAAAAGAGCGAAAGGCAACATATAGGTAATGCTTATGAAAATGTGTGGATAAAAGAGGTACTGTAGCTGCAAAATAATAAGGTTAAATGCAAAGAAGAAAAACACTGTCTTTTTTACGATCTTTGACAGGTTATCGTAGTCGATTATAGTAATTACCACAGACATAAAGGATTCGATAAAGGCTGTGTATATTAGGAATTTTTCGAAAATGTATAGC
>NZ_JAEEVD010000103.1:0-2284 GCF_016290755.1 Lachnospira sp. | reverse complement strand
ATCCCTTGGACTATGGGGGATACTCTTATTAGCCAAATCAATATCGGACAATAAGGTTGCCACAGTAATAATCGCCTCTGTCATACTTACGATAGTGGTTGCTATAGCACTTGTAATACGACATATATACAAAAAGAAGAGAACAGAAGCCGAATCACAAGAATAATAACAGAGAAAGATTAGGATACTTGCAATGGAAAGACAGAAAAAGTGGGTGCCCCTTTATATTCAGGTCTTGACAGGAGGTATTAAAGAAAAGTTTGATATGCTAGCATTGAAAGGCGTGAAGCTATTGAATGTTGCCAGACCGTATAGCAATGATACGGAGAACTAAGCGAAAGATAATTTAGCGTTTATTTGATTATGGATAATAGTATCTGTTATATGTAAGAGCTGCTAGTATGAAGGGGTGGTTAAGAACATATTATATCTTAAAGAACAAGGCGTTGTTGGGATGGTAACGGATGTTTTGAATTTCGCCTGCAGATATTTTGTGCGAGCTTTTATTTACGAGGTTGTCTTTATATAGGATAATAACGAAGATAGAACGTAGTTTTACTATGTTTGAGGCAGTGAATCTTTTGGCACAGGTGATTGTTACGATTACATCTAACGTTTACACTGCGCTGAAGCTTAAATAGCATAAAAAGAGCAACCTATCACTTCGGCTTGGGGTGTGTGCTTAAGCGACTGAAAACTAAAGGAGACCGTATGATACACGCAGCCCTTTTATCTAGTAACATATGGATCTTGAAAGTTTGGTGAACTCTATCAGAACTAAAGAAATTTTTATCAGAAAGCTTGAGATATTCAGGCTTTTTCCTTTTTACGTGATTTGGGAAAATATAATATAATCCACTATTGCAAAAAAAAGCAGTTCGTTGTATAATTAATCATAGGGGTAGTATACCCTTTTTACAGTTGCTGTAGGCGTGCATTGAGTCGGTACTAACGCTTAAGTATGAGGTAAAAAGGAAAGGAAAACAGGACAGTGGATTTTGAAGAAGGCTTTTTAGATATAGAGAAGATAAGAGTACATGTCAGACAAGGTGATGTAGTCTGGCGAGATCATGCAATGAAAAGGCTCCGCGAACGAAAAATATCTAGGGAGGATGTTCGCAGTGCAATATAAAATGGGGAGATTATTGAGGATCGACCAGATGATATTCCTACGCCAAGTTGTCTGATTTTGGGGGCGAATGTAAAGGGAAGATACCTTCATGTAATTTGTGGAATGTTAGATGAAATGGTTTATATTATTTCAGCATATTATCCTGATCCTAATAAATGGGAAGCTGATTTTGTAACCAGAAAGGGGTAAGAAATTATGAGATGTATAATGTGTAAAGGAAATGTTATTAAAACAAATCGTACATATATTCAGGAATTTGACAACTGCATTATAATTATCAAAAATGTACCTGCGCTTGTTTGTTCTCAGTGTGGAGAAGTGTATTACAGTGATGAAATAGCAGAAAAGTTGGAGGAGATAGTAGATCGTCTTCAGGTTATGGTAAAAGATGTGGCCATATTTGAATATGATAAAGTTGTAAAAGCGGCTTGAGCACGCTAAATGGAGCGACTGTGCATGTAAGAAGATGATCTTTCAAAAATACAGAACAGGCAGTGCACTTAATTTTGTAGGAAACTGGATACGGAAAAGCCACACATCAGGATTTAAGAGGGGCTTGGGAGGGCACTTTTCATTGTCTTATTGACCTTATATGCCCGTTTAATAGTGACAGGCACCAATGTCTAAAAGTAAAGGAATGTGAATCTTTGAACTACTTGTTTGAAAAATTAGACAATACGATACATGACATTACCGAAAAACAGGTAAAAGAGTTGTGGGAAGATAACCGTAAAGAAGCAGCAGAAAGCCGTAGGATGACAGAGGCATCATATCGTGGGGAAAACTACTACGAAAAGATAAAGGACTTTAACGCAGCTTTTTTAATGGAAATAACGTATCGGGATTCAAAGACTTCCGGGATGAAGGTGTATTACCCTCATGGAGTAGTTATAGAACAAGCCAATAGGCGTAATTATTTTAGGGGAGAAAACCAGATATATCCCAGCAGCATCCCAAAGCTGCTTAGAAAACTGAATGAATATAACAGTAAAAAAGATAAAGAATTATACAGACTCGTCTCAGATATGCGGATTTATGAGTTCAAAAGTCTTATATACTGTTTTGAACATGTTAAAAACTGGAATTATTGTGATGTGTTATATGAGCCTTTAGCGCAGCATTATGGGATAGAAACCTGCTGGCTTGATATAA
>NZ_JAEEVD010000017.1:0-43030 GCF_016290755.1 Lachnospira sp. | reverse complement strand
ACCAAAGCTCATAGCTTAGCAATCGCTTTAGTATATGTATTATAATGTCTTATAAAATATTATAAATCTTCTTCAGATTCATCATCTAATTTCTGTGCCTTTGTATCAGCTGTCTCTGCTGCTACTTCAGCAGTATCATCTGTGGCACCCTTTAATTCGTTTCTATTGTTATTAACAACAGATAAAACGTCTTCTAAGCCATTAAGTAATGACTCATACTTCTGCTTATTATCTCTAATTGAGTGTTCAATAATAAACTGTAACTTAGCTAACATATCGTCTGTATACTGCATTGCGCCGTATCTAATGTCGTTAGCTTCGCCTGTTGCGCTATCAAGTATTTGTTGAGCTTGAGCTGTAGCAGTCTCAATAAGTTCATTAGCCTGAGCGTAAGCTCTCTGCATAATCTCGTGTTCATTAACAAGTTCCTCTGTCTGAACCTGTGCTGTTCTTAAAATAGCCTCTGCCTGTTCCTTTGCATCTGCAATAATGGCATCCTTGTTATTAAGAATCTTTTGGTATTTCTTAACTTCTTCTGGAGTCTTTAATCGAAGCTCTTTTAACATCTCTTCCATTTCACTTCTATCAACAATAATCTTGTTCTTTGATAAACCATAGAACTTACAGCTGTCGATATAACTTTCAATGTCGCTAATCATCTGTTCAATTCTGCTCATACTCTCTCTCCCTCAACTAATTATTTGATGCATTATATTTTTCATTTACTTTATCAATAACATATTCTGGAACAAATTTTGAGATGTCCCCATGATACATTGCCATCTCCTTTACAATGCTTGAACTTAAGTAAGCATATTCAAGACTTGTATTAAGGAATACAGTGTCAATGCTTGGCGCAGCCACTTTGTTTGTCTGTGACATTGCAAGTTCGTATTCAAAATCTGTTACAGCACGAAGGCCTCTAATAATAGCATTAACCTCGTGTTCTTTAGCAAATTCCACTAAAAGTCCACTAAATGATAATACTTCTACATTTGGAATGTGCTTTGTTACTTCTTTTAACATATTAACACGTTCATCTACTGAAAACAATGGTGTTTTAGCCTTGTTATTTAGTACTCCTACAATAAGGTGGTCTACTAATTTTGCTGAACGCTCGATAATATCTAAGTGACCTAATGTTACCGGATCAAAGCTGCCCGGATAAATTGCTTTTTTCACTTTATTTGTCTCCCTTTAGTTTAAAAAATAAATGCTTATTTGTCTTATAAGTCTTAGCTCTAACTAATTCAAAGCCAAGCTCTTCTGCATAGTCTAAGTCAACATCAAGGGCCTCTTCAACAATAATAATTGAATATTCATCAACTATTCCTGCCTGCTTAATTGCCTTTAATGTCTCAAACTCATAGTCCTTTCCGTATGGAGGATCCATGAATACTATGTCAAATATTTCACCGCCCTTAAGACGATTTATTGCTGATAAACAATCGCATTCCATTAAGTTAGCCTTATCTGCTAATTTTGTAAATGCTAAATTGTCCTTAATAACCCCACAAGCATTTTTTGCATTTTCAACTAATGTAGCACTTTTAGCACCTCTGCTTAAAGCCTCGATTCCAATAGCCCCACTACCAGAATAGAGGTCTAGAAAATTTGATCCTACGATATCTGATTGTAGAATATTAAATAAGGTTTCCTTTATTCTATCAGTTGTAGGTCTTGTTCCTGGTCCCTCAATGGTTTTAAGAGGGAGGTGTCTAGCACTTCCTGCAATAACTCTCATATGTGTCCTTTCTTGTTCTCGCTAGAAAGCTATCTGGCCTCGACATTATTCAAAGAAATTCTTTAAATCACCTCTTGAATTAATGCCCAACTTGTTAAATATAACCTTCATGTTAGATTTAACAGTACTTTCTGCAATAAATAACTGCTCTGCAATTTCTTTGTTTGTAAGACGCTGTGCGGCAAGCTTTGCAACATCAGCCTCTCTTACTGTTAGGCCGTAATCTGCTAACATTCTTCCGGCCTTCTTAACTGTCTTAACACCCTTTTCATAGTTCTTAGCATGCTTATTAATGCTCTTTACAAAAGGTGATAAAGTCTTGCTAATTGTGATTTCATCAAGCATATCGCCAATGTATGAATAGTTCTGAACGAATGGCATAATGATTCTATCATGAACAGCCAATTCCATAGCCTCAAGTAAGAATCTCTTAGCTTTTTCAGAATCATTAGTTTCGTTATTAGCGATTGCAAGGAAAATGTATGTGTAAATTCTTGGCACTATGTAAGAGAATAACTTACTTAAGCCGATTAACTGTCCACTAATTCCAAGGAAGTGATGATACTCCTCTGTAAGAATTAAGTATTTACACAATGCAACATTTACATAACTAAGGGAAATGAAGTTAGCATGATCTTCAATACTCTTCTCATCCTTTAGCCAGTTGCTTATCTTATCAACCTCATCTAAGTCAGTATAGATAAATGCCTTGCACACATCCACCATCTTAGATAAGTTGTTAGCTGCATCTTCATTAGATGTAAGTCTAAATTCAATATTGTTCATGTATTCCTTGTAGGCATCATTAGCTCCATGATAAATGGAAATACGTGCCATAAGGAAGTTAGCTGCAATATAGATATCATGCTGGTTTCTACTATCTGCCATATAAATAACCTTATGACAAAGAATTTCAGCACCATCTATCTCACCTCTATTGTAAAGACTTTCTGCCTTCATTAAAGCTTCAAAGCCCTTACCGTGTCCATTAGTAATTCTATAATAATTAGGTGCGCAATCCTCAAGTGAGAACATCTCCACATCTAATCCGCCGATTCTTCTATGGTAAAGAGCCATAATAGAAGGACTTTCAAAACTGAATGGATACTGTGATGAAATAAGATTTAGAGGTGACTTTGTAAGATATGTAACCTTTTTAAAGTCCTCATTCATCTTGTTAAAATCATTATAAGTAAAGAAAGCATTGATATACTGAATTTCAGCAAGGTATGAGTTCTTTTGAATCTCATCTACTAAATCATCGTTCTTGATATCATTTTCAATATCCTTAATTAAGGCCTCCATTGTGTTCTTCTCGTTATATAAGAACATAGCAAAGCACATAATAATTGAAAATTCATACTTTCCCTTCTTGTCTACCTTCCAATACTGGTTGGCAACATTAAAGAACATATCCTTATTCTCACGAATAATATAGCAATAAAGGCTACTAAGGGTTGCATCGCAAGTATAAATCTTTCCATACTCATTAGACTCATTATAAAGCTTAATTGCATAGAAATAATCGCTATTAGAGAGGTATGTATCCGCTGCTCTCATAGTAATTTCCTTAATTGTATCCTTTGGCTTTTCCTTAAAGACCTTCTGCATGAAGTTCTTAAATACAGGATTAAAGCTATAAGTTCTAGATAATTTATCATAGTCTATAAGTGAGACTTTTCTTAAATATTCTAGGCATGTTCTTTCATCTAGCTTAGTCTGTGCAACGCACTGGCTGATTGTAAATTTATGAAATACTGAGAGATTAATTAAGAAATCTCTTAGTGAATCGTCTAAGTTATACCATATGTTAGTTTCAATAAAATTATCAAGGTTCTCTCTTGATGAAGTCTTTGCCTTATCTCCATCATGATCCATATAAAGTTCTACAATATATGGCCAACCCATTGTTTTATTGTAAATGTCTTTAGCAATTTCAATATCAACTATAATTTCATTTAATCTAAAATAATCATAAATGTCCTCAGGCACGAAGCTTAAGTCACTCTTATCAATACATCCGATTTCATTCTTAGTAATTAAATTGATAATATCTTGATAGTGTAATTCATGTATAAGAAATACATACTTTAGACCTGGTGTAGTCGCAGCGTAGTTTATCTTAAAGAATGTTGCAAGATTATCGTCAAAGACTTTATCAAAGTTATCAATAACAACAACTGTCTGTGCTCTTTCGTTAGTTAAGTTAGACATTAATGAGCAAAGCTCGTTAACTTCCTCTTCTGTTGTAGGAAATCCTAAATTAGAAAAATGTGCTGCATGTGTTGGGCTAACAAGCTTAATAGCATTGCATAGATTGTTCCAGAAAATCTCCTTTGATGTGTCTGCATCAATCCAAAGGATTGTGTAGCCTGGGTAATTCTTAAAAAATGTACGGCAAACAATAGATTTACCATACCCTGTTGGCGCACAGATAAAATTGTATCTGTACTGCTCAAATGAGCTTAACTTATCCTTTAAACGATTAGAAATATAAGCTCTGTTTAGTAATTGTTTAATATGCGCCATGTATAACTATCCTCTCTTCATAACATTTCTTCCAATATATAAAGTATAAACCAAATTTTAGTATAAAAAAATGGGTAATCTATACCATTATACCTAATGAAATAGGACTAATGACACATTAGCCCTATTTCACAACCCACTTTTTTATTCCCATGAAATACTATCTGCTTCGATCTTTTTATCTCTAAGCATAAGCTCAGAAACTGCAAGAGAAGCATTCATATCTTCAAAGAGCACCTTGTTAATCTGCTCTACAATTGGCATTGAAACGTTATATTTTTTAGCAAGTAAAAGGGCTGCCTTAGCGGAATAAACGCCTTCTACCACCATCTTTACTTCTTCCATAGCCTGGTCTTTTGTGTAACCTTTACCGATTAAGATACCTGCACGTCTGTTACGAGAATGCATACTCTCGCAAGTAACGATTAAGTCTCCAATACCTGATAAACCAGCAAATGTCTCAACCTTAGCTCCCATAGCAAGACCTAAACGGCTGATTTCAGCAATACCTCTAGTAATAAGGGCTGCCTTAGTATTATCACCATAGCCAAGGCCATCAGCGATACCTGCTGCAAGGGCAATAACATTTTTAAGTGAGCCTCCAAGGCAAATTCCTAGTACATCTGGACTAATATATACTCTAAATACATCACTCATGAAGATGTTCTGTAAGAAAATTGCATCCTCCTTCTTTGCAGTACCAATAACGCAAGTTGTAGGAATACCTCTACCAACCTCCTCTGCGTGGCTTGGTCCTGAAAGTACAGCTACTGTAGCCTGTGGAATTTCATCCTTTATTACATCACATAAAGTCATTAGACTACTTTCTTCAATACCCTTACCAACATTAACGATATACTGTCCATCTTTAACATATGGAGCAAGTAATTTGGCTGTTGAACGAGTATAAGGTGAAGCAACTGCAAGCACTAAGATATCAGCAGATTCTACTGCTTCCTTAGTGTTACCGTTAAATTTAATATTCTCTGGAATCTTAACTCCAGGAAGGCACTTTGTATTCTCGTGGTTCTTTCTTAATACATCAAGTTCCTCTTCAAATACAGACCAAACTGTTACTTCGTGTCCATTGTTGTTTAGTAAAATAGATAATCCTAAGCCCCAGCTTCCGGCGCCCATAATACTGATTTTAGCCATTCTTTTTCTCTCCCATCTTTCTTTCAGTTCCATTAATAAGTCGTTTTATGTTAGCCGCATGTCTAATAAAGCCAAGTGCAGCAAATAAGAATACTATAATGCAGCTTTCTACATGTTCAGTTCCGTTAAGTGGTAGGAAACCAACTAAATCCCAAATTACAAATTCAATAAAGAAACCAGCAATTCCAATAAGGGATGCAAGGCTTACATACTTTGTTGTAAATAACACTAATGGGAATGTAATAAGTCCAAAAAGTGTAAATGCAAAGCAATAATGAGGGAAAGGTATAAGTGCAATTACAAGTCCTGAAGTTGCTGCAATACCCTTACCACCCTTGAAGCCTAAATAGAATGGGAAGTTGTGTCCAAGTACTGTACCAAAGCCGGCATATAAGAATAATAATAATTCTGATACGTTAAAATGTGGCGCTATGCAGAAGTTAACAATGATTCCTGCAAGTATTACTTTGAAAATGTCTAAAAAGTAAGTTAAGAAGCCATATTTCTTACCTAAGGTACGCATAACATTTGTTGTACCAGCGTTTCCGCTACCATATTTTCTAATATCGATGTGATTAAATCTTCCAAGCCAATATCCGCCCTGGATTATAGAACCTAAAAGATATCCTAAAACTAAACATAATATTCGTGCTAACATTACAAGTCTTTCTCCTTACGCTCTCTGTTGATAAATCTTACTGGAGTTCCTCTAAAACCGAAGGATTCTCTAATTTTGTTCTCAATATATCTTGTATATGAGAAATGAGTTAATTCTTTGTCATTAACAAACATAACAAAGGTTGGTGGTTTAACAGAAACCTGAGTCATGTAATAAATCTTAAGTCTCTTACCCTTATCTGAAGGTGGCTGCTTCATAGCAACAGCCTCTGTTAAGATTTCGTTAAGTACACCAGTTGGTATACGCATTGTCTGATGGTCAATGATCTCATCTACTAACTCATAAATCTTAGCTAGACGTTGTCCTGTCAGTGCTGAAATAAACATGATTTCCGCATATGGCATAAATGACAATGTATCTTTAATTTTATTAGTAAATTCATAAATTGTCTTATCGTTTTTCTCAATGGCGTCCCACTTATTAACGGCAATAATAACACCCTTACCTCTTTCGTGGGCAATACCAGCAATCTTAGCATCCTGTTCTGTAACGCCTTCAGTTGCATCAATAACTAAAATAGCTACATCACATCTCTCAACTGCTGCCACTGTTCTAATGATTGAGAAACGTTCAAGATCTTCTTTAATCTTACTCTTTCTTCTAAGACCCGCTGTATCAATAAATACATAGTCTTTCTTATTGTATTTAATTACTGTATCAATAGCGTCTCTTGTAGTACCAGCTATATTACTTACAATAACTCTGTTCTTTCCCATGAGCTTATTAATAAGGGAAGACTTACCAACATTTGGCTTACCAATAACGGCAATCTTAGGTCTGTCATCTTCTTCCTCAGTATCAGCTTCCTCTGGGAAATGCTTAATAACCTCATCAAGTAGGTCACCAAGACCTAACTTACTAATAGCAGAAATTGGCATTGGATCGCCAATTCCAAGGTTATAAAATTCGTAGACATCTGGCATAAGCTTATCAAAGTTGTCTACCTTGTTAACACAAAGTACAACTGGCTTATGGGAACGTCTAAGCATATCTGCCACCTTAGCATCTGAATCAACTAAGCCCTGCTTAACATCTGTCATAAATACAATGACATCTGCAGTATCAATGGCAATCTGTGCCTGCTCTCTCATCTGAGATAAAATAATATCCTTTGAATCTGGTTCGATACCACCTGTGTCAATAAGTGTAAATGATTTATCAAGCCAAGTAACCTCGGCATAAATTCTATCTCTTGTAACACCAGGAGTATCCTTAACAATAGAAATCTGTTGCCCACAAAGACAATTAAATAATGTTGATTTACCAACATTAGGTCTTCCGACAACAGCTACAATAGGTTTACTCATAATTATTCATCCTAATCTTATTAATAAATTTTTAATGTAAATATACTGATTTATAATATCAGTTTAATTGCTTTTTGTAAAGGTCTATGATATTATACCGATTATTGAAACTAGTTGATTTCTGGGAGGTTTTTGATGAAGTTTAACAAAATAAAAAGAAGAGTTTTATCATGTTTAATGGTTGGAATTTTTACGGTGTCCTTCTTAAATTTTAACAAAGTTACAAGCTTTGCGGATACAGACACGAAGAGCCTACAATTTTCCGCCATAAATTTAAAGATAGAAGTTCCAAGTGAGCTGATTTGCTTTACACAGTCTACTACTAATAACAATTCCTATCTAGAATTAATTGGTGCCTCAGACGCCTCAGAAGTTCAGACTTCTATGATAGCCAACAATTGTTACTTAGAAGCTGTAGATGCAGATATGACCTATGAACTTGCAATTACTGGTGTTAAGGCAAATGAGTCTCTATCCGATTTTAACACTTTATCCGAAAGTGATTTAAATAGTCTATTTGATTCCTACATCGAATCAGAATCCAATTTAGAGACAGAATATAAGGAAGAAGAGATTTTAGATAGCGGCATAGAATACTTTAATGATCAGCCCTATTTTATGACATATAACATTTCAACTACTACTGAAGGTGTGGTTGTTTACGCAACAAAGTATTATACAGTAGCTAATGGCTACATTTACAATTTTGCAATCCAGACAAATACAGATTCTGTAACAGATGAGATGCTTGCTAATATGGCAGTTGTTTTAAACTCCGCTAAGTATACAGAAGTTAAATCTTCGATTTTAGAAAATGGAGTCGTTTCCGAAACTTTATCAGTAATCATTACTGCTGCCATTCCCGTAGCAATTTTGGCATTGCTTGTTTACTTTATAAGAGTTGGGAATAAGAAGAAACAGAATAAGTTGATAAAGGAAGAACTAGAGATTAAGAAGCGTAGGGGGTTGTAGAGACGGAAGTGCAGAAAAGGCTCGAGGTTTGCGACGGACGTACATTGCAGCAAAGACACTAACTTCTCAAAGACACGCTTGCGCTAAGCTAATTACCTAGCGGATACTAAAAAAAGCCCGGGATTTTACAATCCTGGGCTTTTTAAGTACCGAGGTAATTAGAATTGTCTTTTCGAAGTTGTGTCTTTGCTTCCATTTACTTTGTCGCAAAACTCGCGCGAGTTTCACCGCGCTCGAGGGCTACAAATTAACGCTTTTACGGGACGGTTCTGTTGATGTTTTGATTTTGTTGTGATACTCGCGCGAGCGTTGCCGCGCTCGGAGTTTACAAAATAACTACTTAAACTATATAATTGCGCGCGAGTTTCACCGCGCTTGGAGATAGGTTTATTGTTTAATGTATATGAAGTTGCATAGTAAACCACGTTTTCCTTGACTTCCTCTATGGGAGAAGAGTAAATCTTTATTACAGCAGGTGCATATATTAGTTACGTTTATGCTTTCTGGCTTTATGCCGGCGTTTAGCATGTTGTAGTAATTGGCCATGTGTAGGTTTAGTTGGTAGTGGCCATTTTTCTTATCTAATAGAATGTGTTTTTGTTCTTCTTTTGAGTAGGCCTTTTTAAACTCTTCTGCTACATCTTCACTGATTTCATAACAATCCATGCAAATTGATGGGCCAATAAAGCTTACAAGATCTTCTGGTTTTGTGCCAAACTTTTGTCCCATTTGTTCAACTACATTTCTTGTAATATTTCCTACTGTACCCCTCCAACCAGAGTGGGCAGAGCCTATTACATGTCTTTTTTTATCAACGAAGATTACAGGAACACAATCTGCAAAGGAAGTTACAAGACATAGATTTTTCTTATCAGTAATAAGTCCATCGATATTGTCATAGTTACGTTCTTTTGTAACTCCCATGCCTGCATTTGACTCATCTACATATAAAACATTAGTTGTGTGAGTTTGTTTTGAATAGACTAGTCTGTCTGGGTTTATCTTAATGGCCTTAGAAAAAATTCTAAAATTTTCTAAAACATTTTCCCTACTATCTCCTCTATCATAGCAAAAGCTCATGCTCTCAGAGTAGCCAGTACTTACCCCACCAAGTCTAGTAGAAAAGGCGCACTCAATAAAGTTTAAATCCTTAAAGGGTTTAAATCTAATAATGCCAACCTTGTGACTTGCCAAAGACTCCTTAGATGCTTCGTTCTCTTTGGCAGCAGGCTGTCTATTAAAATACTTATTTGCATCAACCTCAATTTCTTCAAAATATGTGGAATCAATACAAGAGCCCACCTTTAGTCCGTCAAAAAAATTCTTGTTATTAATTAATTTAAATTCCATATTTTTTAAAAGCCATTCTCTATGTGTGTTATTTTGTCCTTATCAATTCCAATTACATCAAAACTTATGGGGATTTCCAAACTGTGATAGTTTGTTAAAAGATAGTAGCGAGCTACCTGCCTTATGACTTGTTGCTTGCGCTTATTTACCGCCTCAATAGAATTTCCGTAGCGGCTATTAGATCTATATTTAACCTCGATAAAAATTATTCTATTATTTTTTTTAGCAATTAAATCTATTTCCCCTAATTTACATCTGTAATTCCTCTTAATAATTTTATACCCCTTGTCCGTTAGGTATTTGAGGGCTAAATACTCATTCTCCTGCCCTAGTTGTCTTTTGTTCATGGCTTAACCTTTCTATTTATTTTTTAATTTTCCTCTTATTCTATCACAGTCATCCACAAATACAAGTATTTCTGCAACAACTGTATATAATTCAGGAGGTATCATATCCCCTATATCTAGCTTAGATAGGGTATTTGCAAGGCCTGTGTCCTCATAGGTTGGCACATTTACCTCCTTGGCCTTTTCAATAATGGTTTCTGCAAGATGTCCCTTACCACTGGCAATGATTTTTGGCGCATCTTCCCCAGGGACGTATTCAAGAGCAACTGCAATTTTTTGCTTATTGTCCCCGTCCTTATTTTTACTGCTGTCTTTATTTACATTTTCCTTATTAAAATGAAACTTATTCTCCGCCATAATTTTACCCCCGTAAAATTAAATAGTCACAAAACTTTCTAGCTAGGCCTTGGTATCAAAAATGTAGGTTTCAATAGGGCTTGACTTATTTAGGTCTCGCTCAATAAAATCTCTTACAAAGTCGAAACTCTTTGCCGCCTCGTCATTGGTCTTCATTTCAAAATGTGTATCGTAACCAAGCTCTGAGAGCCGCTTTTCAAGCTTATCAATATTCTCATAGATAAAATCTAGCATCTCATCGGACTCTAGAACAAAGTTGGTGCTTAGATTAGTCTTATTAGTTAGCTTTACGTAAATGTCTAGAGGTCCTAAGTTTTCCATGTCTAGATGCAGCATAGCGCTAATATTATCTGGGTCGTATTTTAGATTTTTCTTATTACTAAAAACGTAGAGTTCTCCGTTTCCCTCGCTATCACTAAACTTAATTGGCATCTGCATAAACATAAGATTTCTATTAAGCTCGTTCATAAAGTTAATGTTATTCTTTAGATTGTCTACGTTTTTCTCGGTCTGTGGGCTAATATTTAGGTTCTTTAAATCCTTAGATAGCTCGTCCACATTTTTCTTTAATTTATTGTAAAATTCATTAATAGCGTCCTCAGACTCCCCTACTTCCTTAGGGCTAAGCTTCATAGTCTCATTAATTAATTCGTGGAAAAGACTCTTAAAGTCTTTGTCGCCAATAAGCTTTGCAAGATTTTCGTTTGATAATGCATTTTCAGAATTAAAAAGCTTAGTAACTAGGTCTCTTGTAGTAATTGAGCCATCTTTAATCTGGCTTGCTAATTCCTTATCGCTTACAAGGCTTGCTAGATTATTTAAACTTTCTTTTGATAAAAATGTATCTAGTGTATTATCCTTTGAATCTGCCACACCATTGTATAGATTGTTTATAGTGGATTTGAGAATATCACGGGCGTTAGCTAGATTATCCTTTTGTAAATTTTGGATATTCTCTCCTAAGGCTGAAGCATTAGCCTCATTAGGATTTCCAACTAGATTGCTAGGATTATTTCCTTGCGCATCGCCCTTAGTGGCAAGATTTCCTGCCTGATCCTTATTATTTATAAGCCCTTCTAAGTCTTTGAAAAAATCCGACTCTAGTGTATTTAGGCTTTGTTCTATCTTTGCGTCGAATTGCTTATAGGCTTCAAATTGTCCGATATTTTCTTTATTAATTGGAATATTTAGTCTTGTTAGATTAGCTAGGCTGTTTAAATTAGCCTCTGGGAATTTTGCCATTTGACGAGCCAAGTTAGTTATGGTCTCTTTATTAATTGGCATATTTAGGGATAAAAGCTCTTTTACAATGTTTATGTTCTTCTCGTTTACAGGAAGATTTGCTGCCTCAAGAGCTCTGTTAATTACAGTGTTTGCCTGACCGTTAGAATCAAGCGGTCTTATATGAACCTTGCCATTTTGATTGTCCTCAACCATAAAGGTTAGGTTCTCTCCTTTAGAGATATTAACCCCTTTTGAGAGACTGGCATTTATCTTTACATTTTGATTAAGGAGAATTTCAACGCTGCCTTCAGATACATTGGTTACAAGCCCTGAAAATGTATCTCCAGCTAGCATATTTTTAAGCACAGTTATAGCGTTCTCAGAATTATTGCTATTAACAACATTCTTTAAAAGGTTGGCAGACTCCCTAAGAGAAGTGCTTGAAACCTCTCCTTCGGGATTCTGATTAGTATTTATATTTTGGTTATTAAATAGCTTTGAAAGATTAATCTCCATAATTCCCCCACTATACTAATTATTAGTTTCTAGTAACGGTAAATCTTTTGCCAACTTTATAGCTTGCTTAACTAACTTAAAAATTTAATCCACAAAATTCTTTATGAAAGTTCTTCTGTGAATTTCACATGGGCCAAGTTTTCTTAGGGCATCTGTGTGCTCCTTTGTGCCATAGCCCATATTTTTTGCAAAGCCGTAGCCTGGATATTTCTTGTCGTATTCTTCCATCATTCTATCTCTTGTAACCTTAGCAATGATACTTGCACAGGCAATGGTAAAGCTTTTAGCGTCACCCTTAATGATTGGAATCTGAGGAATGTCTATTTCAGGAATATTAACTGCATCGTTTAATAATATATCGGGTTTTACTTCTAAATTGTTAATAGCTTTACGCATAGCTTCATAAGTTGCTTGTAAAATGTTAATCTCATCAATTCTCTTCTCGTCATTGATGCCAATGGAAACGGCAATTGCCTTCTCCATAATTATATCATACAACATTTCACGTCTTTTTTTAGTAACCTTTTTAGAATCATTTACATAAGGGATTCTTACATCCTTTGGCATAATGATGCAGCAAGTAACCACAGGACCTGCAAGAGGGCCACGGCCTACTTCATCGATACCTGCGATATACTCACAATCAGGATGCTGCTTTTCATATTCAAACATGGCCTCAACTCTGGCCATTTCTTCTTCCATTTTTTTCTTCTTTTTTAATTCGCGTTCTTCTTTTAATGTCATATAATGCTCCATTTTCCTAAACTTTAGTTAAGCTTAGATAAATTAAGGTCTTTCAAGAGAAACGAGACCAAGTCTAGCACTTCTAAAGTCATCTAAGATAATATTAGATACCTTTTCAAAATCAGCTTGTGCCCCCTTCTTTATACAACCTCTCTTTAAGGCAATAACTTCCATAATTGCAAGGCTAGTTGCAGTTTCTTCATTAATTGCCATTTCATAATTTGCCTTAGCCTCTTCAACCTCGCTATCTTCAAACTCGTAACGCTTCTTTAGGTTATTGGCATAATACTTATTTAAGTACTTAATAACCTCAAGGGCTAAGTCATCCTTATTTAAAATGTTGTCGTTAATTGAACCTATCATGGCAAGTCTAAGTCCTGTTGTCTGGTCTTCAAACTTAGGCCAGAGGATACCAGGAGTATCAAGAAGCTCGATGTTACCCTTAATCTTGATCCACTGCTTACCCTTTGTTACACCAGGCTTGTTACCAGTTTTAGCTGAAGCCTTACCGGAGTAGGCATTGATAAATGTAGACTTACCCACATTAGGAATACCAACGATCATGGCTCTAATAGGTCTACCAACAATACCCTTTGCCTTGTCCTTTTCAATCTTCTCACTACAAGATTCAAGGATAATCTCGTTTAATTCCTTAAAGCCGTTATTCTTTCTTGAATCCATCTTTAGGCAGTAAAAGCCTTTTTCCTTAAAATAGCTAATCCAAGCATTAGTTAGCTTATCATCAGCTAAATCAGCCTTATTTAAAATAACGATTCTTGCTTTATTATTAGCTAATTCATCAATATCAGGATTTCTTGAACTGTTTGGTACTCTTGCATCAACGATTTCAATTACAAGGTCGATAAGCTTAATATCTTCCTGCATCTGACGCTTCGCCTTAGTCATATGACCTGGATACCAGTTAAAAGTTGCAAGCTTGTTATTATCTCCTGCTGCTTCCTTAGCTTCCATTTTCTTCTTCTTTTCAAGTTTACGTTCTTGAATTTTTCTATCGTGTTCCTTTTTATCAAAAGTCTTGCTAGGCTTAGCTGCGCCAAACTTAGAGCCAGACTTGCCAGCGCCAGCTTTGCTAGCGGCCTTGTTAGCACCGGCTTTGCCAGAACCTGATTTGTTAGCACTGGATTTTCCAGCAGCTCTTCCCTTAGAAGCTGACTTTCCAAAATTTTTCTTGATTTCTTTACTCATATAGAATCACCTTTCAATGATAGTTATGATTGATTATGATACAAATTTAATACGTTTAACAGGGCTTAAAATGAACCAAACCTTGCCAACTATATTGTCTTCCTTTACTGTTCCTATAGATGAGAAACGACTGTCTTCACTATTGTTTCTATTATCACCTAGAACAAAATATTCATCCTTGTCTAGGGTAATGCTTGTGCTTGCAAGACCTGCAGTTAAAATCTCTGTATCCACCACATCGTCTTCTAACTCTTCACCATTAATAAAGACTTTGCCGTCTTTAATAAGCACTGTCTCTCCTGGAAGACCAATTACTCTTTTAATATAAATCTTAGATGAATTAACACCATCTACGCTAAAAGCAATAACGTCGTATCTTTTAGGGCTAGCTAAAGAATAGGCATAACGGTTAACTAAAACTGTATCTCCATCCTTTAAAATAGAGTTCATGGAGTTACCCACATTAGTATCTCTATAGGCTATAAAGCTCACTAAAACGTAAGCTGCCACAATCACCATTATTATATCAACAATATATTTACACACGAATAGCAATTGCTTGTTCTCGTGGTATCTTCTTCTAAATGCTACCATATCACCATATTCTCTCCCAACTTTATTAATTTACAAACAAACTAGATTATATCAAAAAAATGTAGAAAAAAAAAGCCCACAACATAAGTTGCGGGCTTTATAGATCCACTAACGTAAATTAATTATCTAACTAATTCCTTAACCTTAGCAGCCTTACCTGTTCTCTGTCTTAAGTAATAAAGCTTAGCACGTCTAGCCTTACCACGTCTAGTAACTTCTACCTTCTCTACGATAGGTGAATGAAGTGGCCATGTCTTCTCAACGCCAACTCCGTTAGAAATCTTTCTTACAGTGAAAGTAGCACGTACGCCTGTACCCTGCTTCTTAATTACTGTACCTTCGAAAACCTGAATTCTTTCACGGTTTCCTTCTTTAATCTTAGCTGATACCTTAACTGTATCACCTGTTCTGAACTCAGGTGCCTGAGCCTTAAGCTGTGCATCTTCGATGCTCTTAATAATACTATTAGCCATGTGTGACCTCCTATTAATCTGGATGTTCTTAATACAGGAATTGTAACAGAGGACCATCTCGTTATCTCACAACTTTATTAATTTATCATAAATCCTCGCTTTATGCAAGCTTTATTTTTTATTTAAATCCAATAAGCCATCAAGTAGGTGAACAGTGATTGTGCCAGCCTCTAGGTCATGGCCTAAAATGCACTGATCAATAACAGGAATAAGGATTTCATCCCCATCCTCATCTTCTACAATATAGACATTGTTGGCAGCAGTCTCAAGGACATCCTTTAACTTACCAATCTTTTTGCCTTCATCTGTAATAACCTCAAGGCCTACTAAATCGCAGATAAAATATTCTCCTTCTTCGAGCTTAACTGCATTTTCTCTAGTAACCATTAAATCGCACTTAGTATAGATTTCAATATCGTTGATATTAGAGAATTCCTTGAATTTAACTATAACATACTGCTTAAAAAACTTCACAGATTCCACTGTAACGTTAATATTCTCTCTTTTTGCAGCAATGATGCATTCCTTTAAGTCTTTAAATCTTTGTGGATCATCTGTTGTAGGGAAAACCTTAACTTCACCACGAATTCCATGAGTAGATGTAATAACACCGACTCTTAATAAATCATTCTTCATAGTCTACTCCAATCTAAAATCGTATTCGTATTATAAACTAGGTCCTACTTATTGAGCAAGTAAAATAAATAATTTGATAATCCTTTGAGATGATATTTAGCGTATTAAGGCAAGGAGCTAGTGTGTTATCATCCACATTTACAAAAGGGTCATCCAGGATAATAAAAGGTTTTTCCTTAGTAAAGGCACTCTCAATAAAGGCAAGGCGAAGGGCAAGGCCAATTACGTCTCTAAAGGCCTTACTTAGCATTCTCACATCCCTTAACTCTCCGGCATCCTTAATTCTTAGTTCATTATTTATATTTAAAATGTAGTCATCCGTCTCATCAAGCATATAGCCAAGGAACTTATCAAAGCTCTTTTTTACTGGCTTATTGTAGCGCTTAGCAAAATTTTCCTTAGCCAAGCCTAGATAATCTCTAGCTTTTAGAGTATATTCATACTTTTCCTTAAGCTCGATTATCTCTTCCTTGATTTCTGTTAGTCTTGTAATATTTTCTTCTTGCTTTAAAATCTCCTTTGTAAGCTCCTCAATCTCGCGGTTTAGGCGGTAGAGCTCACCTGTGTGCTCATCGATTTTCTTATCATTAAGCTTCATCTTCTCAATTAAAGCCTGATACTTACTAGAAGAGCTGTTAAACTCGGCATCCTCAGCGGATTTAAAAGGTTCGTAGTCCTTAGTTTCTTCCTCTTTTAGATGAGGCTCTTCCTCCTCCTCATCATCTTCCGTATCATCGGCCCTTTTAAAGAAGGTCCTAGACACATAGAAAATCACAATGATAATTCCAATAAAGGTCAGTGGATAAGCGTATCCGTGGTATCTGTTATTATTTTGTAAAAATACACCTAGTACCGTTAGGAAAAATCCAAAGAAAAGTATAAAAAGTCCGATAACATCAGTCTTTTCATTGATGGCAAGCTTATTAAAGTTAAAAATGTCCTTCTTTAACTTTTCTGCCCTCTCATCTTTTGGCGCCTCTTCCTTTTTCTCCTCTTTCGCTTCTTTCTTTTCCTCGCCCTTATTTGATAGTTCCTCAAATATTAGCCCCTGTAGCTCTGACTTAGCCCTTCTTTCCTTATTTAGAAAATGTTCCAAAGACTTAGCTCTTTCAACTAACTTAGAAACTCGTGTTTTATTAGCGTCAAAAGATAGATTTTCAAATTCAAGATTATCAAGCTGTCTAGATAGCTTGTAGAGTCTGCCAGTCTTTCTATCAGGGCTTAAACTATTAATAAGGCCGTTAATGGTGCCAAGGGCGTCGTCGTAGTTATTAATATCAAGTTCATCTAGGCTTACATTACCAAGCAAGCTCTCAATATCCCTTGTAGACTTGGTTTCTAGCTCGTCCTGTCCCACAAAGATGGTATTTTTAAAGGACTCGTGATTAATCTTAAAGATTTCCTCCCCAATGTTTTTACTAAAGTCTGTAGTCTCAAGTAAAGTGTGGGCGTCTCTTATGGAAAATGTATCTTCCTTTTCTCTATCAAAAAAGACACGGTTAATTATATATTCCTTGTTATTAACGCTAAAGCTTAGGCTGCCGCCATAAACTCCGCCTTTCCAAGGTTTAAATCTCTTTCTTTCATTTTCATAATCATCCTTTTTTAGAGGGTTTGCAAAACCGTAAAACATGACACGAATAAAGGCTGCAAGTGTTGTCTTTCCCCAGCCGTTGTCCTCTAGGATGATATTTTTAGTCTCGTTAAAATTGTAATCAAAATTTGACAGCTTACCAAAATTCTCAATATGACAGCTAATTAATCTCATAGTCCTGCTTTCCTAAATCGTTAGTTAACGCTTTAATTCCAATATTAATTATTTGCATCTTGTCCTTATTTGAAAGTTCCTTATCTGTAGCAATTAACCTTACAAATTCACCTTTCAAGGACTCTTCATGGGCGTAGTCGCTAATATTTAGCTTAAATCGGCTGTCGTTTACGATTTTAACGTAGAAGAAGTCGTTTTCAAAATGGCGCTTGATTACATTTTCATTAATATCCGCCTCCACAAGGACTTCTCCCACAAGGACTAGCTTAATAAGGGAGGTTTTAGGGATATTGGCTTCATTAATAGCCTCTGTTGCAAGCTCAATAACATCAAGGCTTGTATATGCATCTGTAATGTCCACCCATACCTCTTCAAGGGTCCTTTTAGCAAAGGGAATAAACTCGTGAGTAAAGCTGTGATTTTCCTCATCAATATTTAGTAAAATAAATCCCTTCTCCCCAAGCTCATCAAAGCCGCGGCCCTCTAGCGCTCCAGAATAGGCATAAATGCCCCTAGAATCGATTTCTCCGACGCTTTCTTTATGAATATGGCCAAGGGCTAAATAGTCGATATTCTTCCCTACAAGGCCATTTAAAGGAATGTTTATGTCATCCTTTTTAGATTCGTAGCCTGTTAGCTGACCATGTAGGCAGACTATGTTAAAGTCAGAAGCTTCAAGCTCAAGGCTCTCTAAGTCTAGATTAGAATCTCTGCTAGTTAGCTCTTTTCCTGAAATTGTTATATCATAATAATCCGAAGAAAATGCTGTATAGGTCTGCCATTCATTATTAAACAAATGCAAATTCTCCGGTAAGTTTCTTAGTTGATCAAGGGAATTAAACTCGTCATGATTTCCCTTTAAGTAGTAAAAATCTATATCTTTTAATCTAGTAATTCCATCAAGAACAATATTCTTTGTAGTCTTACTAACGATTGGCTTATCAAATAAATCCCCAGCGATAATAACAGCATCTACAAGATTCTCATCGGCATAGCGAAGTAATCTTTCGAAGCTATTTATCAGTTCTAGTTTTCTTTCCTTAGTCTGTCCTGCATTAAAATTAGCTGTTAAGGACGAATCTAGGTGCAAATCTGCACAATGTATAATTTTCAATGTATTCCTCCCAATGTCTTTTAGTTTCTTAAAAAACATAAATATTGTAATAAACTTTGAAGCACATGTAAAGTGAGCCAAGTAAACTAAGATACAAAAAAAGAGAGAAACTAAGCTAAACTTAATCTCTCTCAAATAGTTCTCCATTAACTAGTTGTCAATTTCGACTATAACCTTCTTATCGGTTTTCTGTGCAGCAGCTGAAACAACTGCTCTAATAGACTTTGCAATTCTACCTGATTTACCGATTACTTTACCCATATCAGAAGAAGCAACCTTTAAATCAATTACAATTGCCTTGTCCTTTTCAGTTTCAGTTACTACAACTTCATCGGGATTATCAACTAGCGCTTTAGCGATAATTTCTACTAATTCTTTCATAGACCACACCTCCACTACTAGTCAATTACTTTTCGATACCAGCAGCCTTGAAAAGCTTGCTAACTACCTCAGTTGGCTGAGCACCGTTAGCTAACCACTTCTTAGCAGCTTCTGCATCGATGTTAATCTTAGCTGGTTCATAATTAGGATCATAAGTACCAATCTGATCAATGAATCTACCATTTCTTGGAGATCTTGAATCTGCTACGATTACTCTATAGAAAGGAGACTTCTTCTCACCTAATCTCTTTAATCTAATCTTTACCATGTTAAATTTCACCTCCTAAATTATTTGCTGATATATGTTAAAAAGGTAATCTGAATCGACCCTTTTTACCACCTTTCATCATTCCAGGCATCTGCTTCATCATCTTCTTCATCTGCTCAAACTGCTTAACAAGACGATTGACTTCTGCAATATCAACACCTGCACCTCTTGCAATTCTATTCTTTCTTGACGGATTAAGAATATCTGGATGAGATCTTTCTTTATTTGTCATAGATTGAATAATTGCTCTTGTCTTCTTTAAATTAGCTTCTGCTTCATTCTCATCGATTGAAACATCCTTCATCTTAGAGCCAAGTCCCATACCCGGTAACATACCAAGTATTGAACCGATACCACCCATGTTACTAATCTGATCCATGGAATCAAGGAAATCGTTAAAGTCAAACTCTGCTTTCTTTAACTTGTTCTCCATCTCTTTGGCCTTAGTGGCATCTATCTGAGCTTCTGCCTTCTCAATAAGAGTAAGGACATCGCCCATACCAAGGATTCGGCTTGCCATTCTATCTGGATAAAACTGTTCAAGGTCAGATAACTTCTCACCCATACCAACATAGAGAATTGGCTTACCAGTTACTGCTTTAATTGAAAGTGCAGCACCACCTCTTGTATCGCCGTCAAGCTTTGTTAAGATAACTCCGTCAATGCCAATCTTCTCATCAAAGGAAGCAGAAACATTAACTGCATCCTGACCAGTCATGGAATCCACAACTAAGATTGTCTGATCAACTTCTACGTTCTTCTTAATTTCAATAAGCTCGTTCATCATGTCTTCATCAACATGAAGTCTACCGGCTGTATCTAAAATAACAACATTAAAGTTATTATCTTTAGCATGATTAATAGCAGCTTTGGCAATATCAATTGGGCTGTTATTAGTTCCCATTGAGAAAACTTCTACCTCTTGCTTCTTACCATTTATCTGTAACTGCTCAACAGCTGCAGGTCTATAAACATCACAGGCAACTAGTAAAGGTTTCTTACCCTTAGCTTTAAACTTTCCAGCTAACTTAGCTGTTGTAGTTGTTTTACCAGCACCCTGAAGACCGGCCATCATAATTACGGTAATTTCATTACCGGACTTTAGCTTTATCTCAGTAGTTTCAGATCCCATTAAGTTAACCATCTCTTCGTTAACTATCTTAATGACCATCTGTCCAGGAGTTAAACTTGTTAAAACGTCCTGACCTACTGCTCTTTCCTCCACTGACTTAACAAAGTTTTTTACAACTTTGAAGTTTACATCAGCTTCAAGTAAAGCCATCTTTACTTCTTTAAGGGCTGCCTTAACATCACTTTCTGTTAATCGTCCCTTACTTCGAAGGTTCTTAAATACATTCTGTAGTTTATCTGAAAGACTATCAAATGCCATGTAACACCTCTAAAATTCATCTAGTATTTCTTTAGATATCTTCTTGATATCTAGTATTAAATTCTCATCATTATTCTCTAGATAAGAATCAGCTAAAGAATCTATTCTTGCAACCTTTGTCTTAGTTTCTTGAAACTTCTCAATAAGGTGAAGTTTAGATTCATAATTGGCCAATGTCTTATTGACACGCTTAATTAAATCAAAAACTCCTTGTCTAGAGATTCCATATTCATCAGCAATTTCACTAAATGATAAATCGTTAAATATTGCATCTTCATAGACTTTTCTTTGATGTTCATTTAGTAACTCTCCATAAAAGTCATATAGAAGAGCCTGCTCAACAATCTTCTCCATAATTCCTTACCTTTATGTAAATTTAGCTTGTTTCAATTAAACCTTGAATAGAATATCATATAGCATTTTTAATGTCAAGTAAAAAAACTTGACAGAGGAAGAAAATTTAAAAAATTATTCTTCTTCATCCTCTTCTATTTCAGAGTCAATTTCTATATTTTCTTCTTTTTGTTTGTTTTCCTTTTTGAGCTTTTTGCTTTCCTTTAGCTCTTCTTTTATTCTTTTTTGTTCTTCCTTTTGCTTTACTATTTCTTCTTTTTGTTTTAATTGATCTTCCTTAATTCTTTCATATGCGGACTTCATCTTCTCACTAAACTTTTCATTTTCCTTCGTTGGATATTCATTTTCATAATCCACCGCCATTTTAAACTGTCCCTTTTTTAATAGTCCTTTGAAAATAGCCTTCTTGATGAAGTGATAAATTATGGCAAATATTGGAACACCAATTAACATTCCAAAGAAGCCCCAAATGTGTCCGAATAAAAGGATGGCAAATAATACCCAAAAGCCAGAGATACCTGTGCTGTTTCCTAAAATTTTTGGTCCTATAATATTTCCATCGATTTGCTGAAGAATAAAGTTAAACACGAGGAAATATATGGCTTGTCCCGGATTTACAATTAAGCAAAGTATAATGCCAATAGCCCAAGCAATGTACCATCCAAAGAAAGGAATGACATTAAATATGCCTACAATTACTGCAATCATGACTTCGTTCATAGTTTCAACGCCAGGATTTAGCAATTTATAAAATATAAGCATAAAGTAACAAATGATGGCAATTACAATGGCGTCTACAATTTTACCAATAAGGAAGCCTGAAAATACCTTATCAACAAATTCAAATTCATCCATAATGGATTCTGCTTCTTTTTCTTTGAAAATGCTATAAATTATCATCTTACTTTGTTTAGCAAGTTTTTTGCGCATAAAGAGAAGATAGATTGCAACAATAAAACCAATAAGTAAGTTAAAAAATAGATTTAATACTCCCATTACACCGATTGTAAGATTAGATAGGATAACATCTGAGTTTTTAACTAGACTGTTATTAATATAATCTTTTGCAAAGTCATAACTTGTATTAATAATATTTTGAGAATGCTCCCTAATAAATTCATTTGACTGCATAAAATTAATTGCAAAATCATAGAATTTATCAATGGCCGAAGGTGCTAATTGCACAATTCTTATAATACTGTTAACAAGGTTTGGAATAATCATAACAATAACGAAAATTATAATAAGTGCTGCAATTATAATACCTGTGTAGATACTAAAGGAATTAGCAAGGGCTAATCTTCTTTCTTCTTTTAGTTTTTTAAAAAGCTTTTGGTATAATAAATTTAGACCATTTACCATAGGACAGATAATATAGGCCAAGCAGGCACCTATTAAAAACGGCATTAAGGTTTTTATTATGCCATTTAGAAATTTACTTATATAGCTAGCCCTATCAATCATAAAATATACTAACATTGCTAGTATAAAAGAAATAGAAAATGCAAGTGTAAGTCCTAAATATTTCCTAATATCTATCGGTTCTTTATTTTTCATTTTATCCCCCTAATATTTAAATTTATCGCCATAATCTAGGCTTTAATGTACGAAAAAAGGGATGACTAAAAAGTCATCCCTTTAATTATAGCCTATTTTCTTATATTTTAAAAGATATTTAAATTTTATTTAGATTTTATTTAAAGGCATTTCTTCCAGTGCCAGACTGTGAGTTACCACCCATGTTTCCCATACTGCCCATACCTGAGCTTGAAGAACCATTTGAGTAAACAGAGCTTGTTGGTGTTACTGTTGTTGAAGAAGAACCAATTGTGTATGTGTATGAGCTGCCTGTTGTGATGTCAGCGGAGTAACAAATACAAACCTGATATGACTTTGATGGTGTATATGAAAGAATTGTATTTCCACTTGAATCAGTTAATGTAAATGTCTGATTAGCAGAACCTGAACCATATAATAATAAGCATACACCGTTTGTAGCAGAACTTGGTGTTTCAACCATTCCGCTTGAACCAAAGGCCATTAATGTACCACCTGTAATTGTAAGGCTAGAGTCAAAGTCAAGAGCAGTATTTCCGCTATCTGTAGGACCTTCAACTATTGTAGTACCACCGGCAATAGTCATGGTACCATTTGAATCAAGTCCATCACCGGTAGATTTAACATAAACAGTTCCACCGTTGATTTCTAATTTAACACTTGAATTTGTACCACCTGTTGTATTACCCATGCCAGTTGTTTGTGTTGAACCATCTGAGGCATTCATACCATCATCGTCAGCTACTACACTAACATTACCATTGTTAATAACAATCTGAGTACTTTCTAAACCTTCATAGGAATCAGTAATATTAACAGTTCCACCATCAATCTGAACTAGTGTATCAGCATGAATACCATCATCACCGGTTGCAATTTCTAAATCGCCGCCTTTAATGATTACAGCACCATCTGTGTGAACGCCATCATCTTCAGAGTCAATATTAATACTACCATCAAATACAATAAGGACATTTGTTGCCTTAATACCCTTCATAGAGTCTGTTGCTGTTGATGAAGTTGTTGAAGTTGAAGAGCTTGCTCTAAAGCCAAAGTCAGTTGAGCTATGAGTAACAGATGAGTTTGCTGCTCCATCACCTGTTGTAATATCAATGTTACCGCCATTAATAACTACATAGTTTTCTGCCTGGATACCGTCATTTTCTGACTGAATTGTAATCTCACCGTCTTCAATAATGATATAACCCTTAGTTGCATCAGAATCGTTTGAAGCCTTAATACCATCTCCAGTTGCTGTAATATCAATTGTTCCACCAGCAATACCTACTAAGTCTTTACCAATTAAACCATCATCAGTTGCTGTTATGGAAATGTTTCCGTTAACGATAATTAAATCATCTTTACTTGTAATTGCATCGTTATAGCCTGCATTTACAACTAAACTACCATTACCATTAATGCTTAAGTCGTCCTTAGAATAAATTGCTGCGCTATATTCTTCAGTATCTGTTGTTCTAGAAGAATCAGTTACTGTATTAGTTGTACCATCTGCAAGAGTAATTGTTACCTTGTCTGCACTAAGAATTAAAACTGGTGCTGTGCTTGAATTAGAAATATCCATTCCATTAAAAATTAAATGCACCTCATCAGTGTCATCTTCAAGGTCAACTACAATCTGTCCATCGCTTAAGCTACCGGAAATAACATAAGTTCCTTTTTGGGTGATAGTTACAGTAGAACCAGATGCACTTGCACCATCACCATTTACTGAAATTGAAGAACCATTAAGTGTAATTGTTGTGTCGTCGCTGTCATAAGATGTATCTGTATCATTTTCATCTAGTTCAAGAGACACTCCATTTTCAAGACTTGAGATCAACTCGTCTAAATCTACGTCAACTGTTGCAGTTGTGGTGCTTGATGAGCTTGTAGAACTAGATGAACTTGTTGTAGTTGTCGTTGTAGCCTCGTTAGTTGTGCAGCCATATAGACTCATGGCAATTAATACACTAGTTAATCCTATGGTACCTACCTTTCTTAAATTAATCATAAGTAATCCTCCTTTAATTAAACCTATCACTGGGGAATCGTAAATCTTTCCGCCCTCTGATATCTTATTTTTATAATTAATATAAAGATTTAAAATGTTGTAAATGTGTTCTTTGTGTGGTGTTTTTGTGAACTGAAATAAAGAAATTAAAAAGAGATAAAAAAGAAATTTTAAAAAGAAATTAAAAAAGCTGCTATGAGAAATGAAACAAGGGCGTAAAACCTTAGTTTCACTTACTCATAACAGCTGTAGTTTTGTATCTAATTTATTAGATTATCTAGCTTCTTTATAGTCTGACTAGATATTAACCTTAACGATTCTTGGTCTAAGGCCTGCTTCTTCAAGCTTTTCGACAATCTCATCCTTATGCTCATGTCCATAAGCTTCAATTGTGATTCTAAGCTCAACTGTTGTCTGTCTGTTAATTGATACAAACTGGTTGTGCTCAAGCTTAATTACATTACCATTAGCCTCTGCAATAATAGTTGCAACTCTTACAAGTTCACCTGGTTTATCTGGTAAAAGAACAGATACTGTAAAGATTCTGCTTCTCTGAACAAGACCCTGCTGAACTACTGAAGACATTGTAATTACATCCATGTTACCACCTGAAAGGATAGAAACTACCTTCTTATCCTTTACATTAAGCTGCTTAAGGGCAGCTACTGTAAGTAAACCAGAATTCTCAACTACCATCTTGTGGTTCTCAACCATATCAAGGAAGGATACGATTAAGTCTTCATCTGGTACTGTAATAATATCGTCTAAGTTCTTCTGTAAATATGGGAATAACTTACTACCTGGAGTCTTAACTGCTGTACCATCTGCAATTGTGTTAACAGTTGGTAGTGTTGTTACAGCCCCAGCCTTTAGGGATGCCTGTAAACAGTTAGCTCCTGCAGGTTCAACACCAATTACCTTGATGTTAGGATTAAGTAGCTTTGCAAGTGTAGATACACCAGTTGCAAGTCCGCCACCACCTACTGGTACTAAAATATAATCAACTGTAGGTAATTCCTTAATGATTTCCATAGCTATTGAGCCCTGACCTGTAGCCACTTCAAGGTCATCAAATGGATGAACGAAAGTTAATCCTTGCTCCTTAGCTAACTTAATTGCGTATTCACATGCCTCATCATAAACATTTCCATAAAGGATAACTTCGGCGCCATAGCCCTTAGTTCTGTTAACCTTAATTAAAGGTGTTGTAGTAGGCATAACTACTGTTGCTTTTACGTTATATTTCTTTGCTGCAAATGCAACGCCCTGGGCATGGTTACCAGCTGAAGCTGTAATTAATCCTCTTTTTCTAGCTTCCTCTGACATTGTGCTAATCTTATAATAAGCACCTCTAACCTTGTATGCGCCTGTATACTGCATATTCTCAGGCTTTAAGTAAACCTTGTTGCCTGACTGTGCACTAAAGAACTCGCTATATACTAAATTTGTTGGAAGAGTAGCTTCTTTAACTTTTTCAGCTGCTTCTTCGAATTTCTTCAATGTTAATTCTTCCATTTTCCTAGCTTCTCCTTGAATCCCATAAGTATTCTTGTCCAACAAGCCATAATTGTTGTATGACAAGTTGTTCATAATTATAGACCTGTAAAGCTTTTATTGCAAGTCAAAGAGGGCATTTACAAAATCCTCTGAGTTAAATTTCTGTAAATCCTCAATCTGCTCGCCAACTCCCACATATTTAACTGGAATGCCAAATTCAGACTGAATAGCCACTGCTATTCCACCCTTAGCTGTACCATCCATCTTAGTTAAAATAATACCTGTAATGTCAGTTACATCCTTAAATTCTCTAAGCTGAGAAAGAGCATTCTGTCCTGTTGTAGCATCAAGTACGATTAAATTCTCTCTATAAGCTTCTGGATATTCTCTTGTAATAACCTTATCGATTTTACGAAGCTCTTCCATTAAGTTTTTCTTATTCTGAAGACGTCCTGCTGTATCGCAAAGTAAAACATCAGCTTTTCTTGCCTTTGCAGCCTGAATTGAATCAAAAATAACTGCAGCTGGGTCTGAACCTTCGCTTTGAGCAATAATCTCACAGCCATTTCTATGAGACCATTCTGTAAGCTGTTCAATGGCAGCAGCTCTAAAGGTATCGGCAGCAGCCATAATAACCTTCTTATTCTGATTCTTTAGTAAGCCAGCAAGCTTACCCACTGAAGTTGTTTTACCAACGCCATTAACACCAGTTAATAAAACGATGGATTTCTGATTTTCAAAATCGTAGGCATTAGGGCCTAGATCCATTTGCTCCTTAATTAACTGAATAAGTAATTCCTTACATTCAGCTGGTTGCTTAATAGCATTTTCCTTAACCTTTTCCTTGAGGTTTTCAATGATTTCATCAGTTGTTCTAACGCCTAAGTCGCCCATAATAAGAGTCTCTTCAAGCTCTTCATAGAATTCGTCATCAATATTTGTAAAGCCATTGAAAACGTAATCAATGCTTGAAACAATATTGTCTCTTGTCTTATTAAGACCTGCTTTTAATTTTTCAAAAAATCCCATATTAAATCCTTCCTTATAAAAAAATTAAGCCCACATTCTTACAAGTAAACTAATCAAATGTAGCGACTTCATAGAAGCCGCCTCTAATGCAAGTACTTCCATACTAGTAAAAATATAGGCTTAACTAAAATTTCTAGGCAGTTTTTACCTGCTTATCTTTATCTAGTTCTTTATCAATTAAGTCAACAGAAACAAGAGTTGAAACACCCTTCTCCTGCATTGTAATACCAAAGAGTCTATCTGCAGCTGCCATAGTACCACGTCTATGTGTAATGACAATAAACTGAGTATGCTTTGTTAACTTATGTAGGTAGTTTGCGTATCTTCCTACATTTGAGTCATCAAGAGCGGCCTCAATTTCATCAAGTAGACAGAATGGAGATGGCTTTAGGTTCTGAATTGCAAATAAAAGCGCAATGGCTGTAAGAGCCTTTTCACCACCGGATAACTGCATCATATTCTGTAATTTCTTTCCAGGTGGTTGAGAAATAATTGTAATGCCTGCTTCAAGGATATCCTCACCTTCTACAAGTTCGATTGTACCCTTTCCACCGCCAAATAATTCCTTAAATACCTGGTCGAATTCCTTCTTAATTTCTTCAAACTTAGCTGTAAACTGAGTTCTCATGCCGCTATCAAGTTCATCAATAACCTGCATAAGTGCATTTTCAGCTTCAATCATATCATCATGCTGGCCCTTTAAGAATTCGTAACGTTCTGAAACGCCTTTGTATTCTTCAATGGCATTAACATTTACATCACCGAGCTTTTTAATTGCGGATTTTAAAATGTTAATCTGCTTTCTAATATTAGATAGATCAGTAAGTTCTTCGTTTCTTAGTTCGAGAGCATAACTATAAGTCAACTCATATTCATTCCACATGTAATCTACTAATGTATCATTAGATTCATCGAGCTTTTCATGCTGGTTATGAAGACGCATGCTTTCCTTTTCAAGTAAGACGATTCGATTATTAATCTCATCTCTCTTATCAAAGGATGACTTGTGAGTCTTTGAAATCTCTTCACGCTCAAGTCTTAACTTCTCAATCTTTTCGTTAGATTCCTTAATTCTAAAGTCAGCAAGATTCATAGACTTCTTAACATCTGAAATGTCCTTATTCTTATTAATAATTTCAGTTTCAGTCTGTTTAATCTTATTCTTGATTTCTGCCTCTTCCACAATAAGCTTTTTAACTTCTTCGTTAAGACGAAGGATAGTCTCTTCGATATAGCTTATCTTCTGGCTGTAGCTGCTATGCTGTAGCTTTACATTTTCAAGCTTAACAGAAATCTTAACTTCTTCTTCCTTTAACTCGTCAAGGAACTTATTCAAGCTCTCAATCTCTTCCTTAGACTTCTCATTCTGACTATCAAGTTCATCTAAGTTGTTAGAAACAAGGGACTTGCTTTCATTAATCTTCTGGATTTCTTCATCCGCCATCTTAATTTCCATGCTATCCTTTGCAACTAACTCAAGGATTGACTTTAACTTAGCCTTCTCCTGATTTAAGTTAACCTGAATTGTGTTCTTTCTTAAAGTAACATCTCTTAAATCCTTTGTTAAGCTTTCGTTATCAGTTCTAATTTCAGCAATCTTAGCTCTGTTATCGCTAACCTGATTCTTAAGCTCAACGCCAGCCTTAGAAGTCTCATTAACACTTTGCTTTAACTCTTCGATTTCTCTTCTACGTCCAAGCAAGTTGCTTGAATTCTTGAAAGCACCACCAGTCATTGAACCACCTGGATTTAGCTGTTCACCTTCAAGAGTTACGATTCTAAGGGAATATCTATACTTTCTTGCAATGGCAAGAGCATTGTTAATATTATCTACAACTAAGATTCTACCAAGTAAATACTTAGCAAGGTTCTCATATTCAAAGGAAACTCTAACTAAGTTAGAAGCTACGCCAATAACGCCCTCTTCCTTAATGCAATTATCCTTTTCAAGGGTTTCTCTTGCCTTAATAGCGTTTAATGGTAAAAATGTAGCTCTACCCAAACGGTTTTCTTTTAAGTGAGCAATCAAGTCTTTAGCAGTATCTTCCTTGTCTGTAACGATATTCTGAATAGTTCCGCCAAGGGCTGTTTCAATTGCTACTTCATAAGAACGCTCAACCTTAATAATATCTGCAATAACACCAAGAATACCTGGCTTCGTATCCTTAAGCTTCATGATTTCACGAATTGAGTTACCGTAACCATCATAACGCTCAGTAATATTAATTAAGGATTCCAGTCTTGATTTCTCTCTATGATATTTACTAGTTAATTTTTCAATTTGAAGATTTAAATCTGTGTTAGCATTTTTAATATTAGTAATTTCTTCATTATTCTTAACTAATTTATCGTTTAATTCATTATATTCTTCATCCACTGATAAAAGCTCGTTAGAATAAGAATCAATAAGCTTTTTCTGGCTAGCTTCATCAGACTTATCTTTAATTACCTTACTTGAAAGCTCTGCCTTTTTAATGCTTAAGTTCTCAAGCATAGTAACGTACTTCTGATTCTCAGCATTAATAGATGACTTCTCATTTAATGCATCCATAATAGACTGGTTCTTCTCATCAATCTTAGTCTCTACAGAAGAAATCTTTTCCTTAATTTCCTCGCTTTGCTTGTTGATCTCTTCTAGTCTATCATCGTGGCCTGTCATATCATTTTTAATAGCCTGATAATCAGCTTCAGCTTTAGCTATTTCTTCGTTTTTTGATGTAATCTCCTCAGTGATCTTTGTAAGTCTTTCTGAGTGAAGTTCGTTATTGTTATTGAAAGTCTTAATCTGCTCGCTATAGACATTAATTGTGCCCTCAAGCTTTTGCTTTTCAAGTTCTGTCTCAGACTTAGTATTATTAGTTTCTTCAATCTGAGCATTAATTGCCTCTAACTGACTTTCAGCCTGCTCATATTCTGACTTAATTGTTTCGTATTCGCCATTGGCCTTTGAAAGGTCACCATCAGCAATGGAAATCTTCTCATCTAAGGCAGCTAAATCATTACGGATTCTGTCTGTCTCTAAGAGGAAGGCATTGACATCGTAATTCTTTAAATCAGTCTTTAAATTAAGGTATTCCTTAGCCTTATCAGACTGCACCTTTAAAGGTCCTACCTGCTTTTCAAGCTCAGATAAAATATCATTAACTCTGACTAAATTAGCTCTCTCACTTTCAAGCTTCTTAATTGCGGCAGCTTTTCTTCTCTTAAACTTTACAATACCTGCTGCTTCATCAAATAGTTCTCTTCTTTCCTCAGGCTTACCAGAAAGGATCTTATCAATCTGACCCTGTCCGATAATTGAGTAGCCTTCTTTACCAATACCTGTATCATAAAAAAGTTCAGTAACATCCTTTAATCTACACGCATTACCATTAATTAGATATTCGCTCTCGCCAGATCTATAAACTCGTCTGCTTACAGTTACTTCATCATAATCAACTGCTAGTGCATGATCTGAATTATCAAGCGTAATTGATACATACGCAAAGCCCACAGGCTTTCTGTTTTGTGTTCCAGCAAAGATAACATCTTCCATCTTAGAACCACGAAGTTGCTTTGCAGATTGTTCACCAAGAACCCATCTTACAGCATCGGCAACATTACTTTTACCAGAACCATTAGGCCCTACAATACCAGTAATACCGTTATCAAAATCAAAAACGATTTTATTGGCAAAGGACTTAAATCCTTGTACCTCAATACTCTTTAAATACATAAAATCTCCCTTTAGTTACTTTAATACATCTTTAATTTCTATCCCTTTATTTTTAAGCTCTACTAAAGCTTTATAGGCGGCGTTAGCCTGAGCATTCTTCTTATTGTGTCCGCTTCCTTCAATCTCAATTAAGCCCTCTACTTTAACTTCCACAACAAAAGTCTTATTATGCTCTGGTCCTTCTTCTCTAATTAGAGAATAGCTAACCTCTTTACCCATTCCTTGAACAACTTCCTGTAGAATGGTCTTGCTATCAAAAAAGAGTTGTTTATTGTCTAAGTCATTTAAAATAAATTTAAGGACAAACTCTTTTGCATTAGCAAAATCACTATCAAGATAAATAGCACCAATTAAAGCCTCAAGTGCATCTGAAACAATAGAGTCTCTTCTTCTACCGCCTGTAAGTTCTTCACCCTTACCAAGCTTAATAAATTCCTCAAAACCAAATTCTCTAGCGCAAAGTGCAAGAGTTGGCTCACAAACAATACTTGCACGAAGTCTAGTCATCTTACCTTCATTCATTGTGAATTTTTTGAAAATGTAGTCACTGCTTGATAGTTCCAAAACAGCATCGCCTAAAAATTCAAGTCTTTCATTATCCTTAATCTTAAGCTGTTTCTTTTCATTGGCATATGAACTATGAGTAAGTGCATTCTCTAGTAATGAGATATCTTTGAACTTATAGCCAATAATATCCATTAATTCATTCAGATTAGTATTCATAAATTCATCTTCCTTTTTATATTTTTACAAATAAATAAGACTACTTACTTAAACAAATAAGTAGTCCTATATTAAATCATATAAAGTTATTATTTAGTTGCGTTCTTAATTGCTTCTACTGCATCTGCAACAGTTGAAATCTGTTCTGCTGCGTCTTCAGGGATTTCAATATCAAATTCTTCTTCAATTCCCATAATGATCTGAAAAACATCTAATGAATCAGCGCCTAAATCATCGATAAATGTTGTATCAAGATTAATCTTGTCAACGTCTACATTAAGTACATCAGCAATAATTTTCTGTAATTTCTCGAATTCCATAGTATTAACATCCTTTCAAAATAAAAATCCCTCTATTAGCATCATACATGCTATAAAGCTTTGCCAAAATGCTTAGTCATTAGCTGTTGGCATATTCTCTAATGACTTTACAATCTTATCATTAATATTCATTTTTGTAAACTTAACACACTGAAGAATTGAGTTCCTAATTTCAGTAGATTTAGCGTTTCCGTGAGTCTTAACAACTAGACCATTTAAGCCTACTAAAGGTGCTCCTCCGTACTGGCTAGCATCCATAGTTTTTAACTCTTCCTTAAGCTTATTCTTAATTAAGAGAGCACCAATTTTAGTCTTAAGACTAGACATTAAAACACCCTTAATTTTCTTAAGTAAGCCACCGCCAAGACCTTCATAGAGCTTTAAGATTACATTACCTACAAAGGCGTCACAGACTACTACATCTGCTCCACCATTAGGAATTTCTCTAGCTTCAATACTTCCAATAAAGTTAATGTCATCGCAAGCCTTAAGAAGTGGAAATGTCTCCTTGACTAACTGGTTACCCTTCTCTTCTTCTAAACCTACGTTAACAATAGCTACTCTAGGATTCTTAACACCTACTACATTCTCCATGTAAATAGAGCCCATCTTAGCCCACTGAACAAGGAAATCCGGTCTAGAATCTACGTTAGCACCTGCATCTGCAAGTAAGAAAACACCATTCATAGTTGGTACAAGTGGTGACATAGGAGGTCTTTGAACGCCCTTTAATCTACCTACAATAGTTTGTCCACCAACAAGAATAGCACCTGAACTACCAGCTGAAACAAAAGCGTCAGCCTTCTTTTCCTTAACCATATATAAAGCCTTAACTAAAGAAGAATCCTTCTTTCTTCTAACGGCCATAACAGGTGGTTCACCTGTTTCAATAACTTCACTAGCAGCTACTACTTCAAGCTGATCCTTGTTATATTTATAATTTGCAAGCTCCTTATTAATAACATCCTCTAGTCCAACTAGATATACAAATGTGTCACTATCGGCATTAATTGCTTCTATAGCTCCCTTTACTGTTTCCTTTGGAGCATTATCTCCACCCATAGCATCTAAAGCGACTTTAATCATATTCTCCTCCGAATTTATTTTTAAACTTTATTAAAAGTACCACGAAAACGCGCATTTTTCAAGTCTTTTAGAGTTTTTTAACAAACAAAAAAAGAGCCCTATAAAAGGACTCTTTATAAAAATTAAGCTCTAGAATTAAGCTTCAACTTCGATAATCTGCTTCTTGTTGTAAGAACCACAAGCCTTGCAAACTCTATGAGGGAGCATTAAAGCACCACACTTTGAACACTTAACAAGATTAGGAGCGCTCATCTTCCAATTAGCTCTTCTCTTATCTCTTCTAGCCTTAGATGATTTATTCTTTGGACAAATTGACATACTATTACACCTCCTTAAACTCATTTAAAATATCTTTGAAAACAGACATTCTTGGATCCAGAACATCGCGGTCACACCCGCATTCCTTAATATTAAGATTAGTACCACATTTTAAGCATAAGCCCTTGCAGTCTTCCTTACATAAAGTCTTGCCTGGCATGGAAACAAGCAATTCGCTAAATAATAATTTATCCGCGTCGAGGTTGTATCCATCAATGTAGTCTTTTTCTATCTGAGTCTCTTCTTCCGAAGCGTCATCAGCAAAATCAACTATCTCATCAATAACTAAATCCACCTTAGTATCAACAGCTGTTAAACATCTGTCACAAGGAATTGATAAAGTTACATCTGTTACTGCCTTAATAGAAATCTTGTTAGTTCCTATCTTGTTAATAGTAACATCAAATGGTGCCTTCTTAACTATTGGATAGTCAAATAGACCATTATTAAATGTATCCGCTTCAAGGGAAACATTTTTAGTTAAATCTTGAGATGAACCGGATAAAAGTTCTCTTAAATCAATTAGCATACATAATCTCCTATCGAAACCTTTAATACTTAGTTACGACCCGATCCTATATACTAGGCGTGAAGGGAAATAACTTGCCTTTTCACACTTTGTCAATTATACGCACATGTTTTGTTTTTGTCAACAACATTTTCTAAAATGTAAAGTAAAATTACTTTACAGCTTAAAATTTAATAGTTATAAGACAATTACTTAACTAATGCTAATGTATCTCTAGCGATTGCTAATTCTTCGTTAGTAGGTAATACTACTACCTTAACCTTAGAATCTGCTGTAGAAATCATCTTTGTTTCGCCAACTGCTGCTTCGTTAGCTGCATCATCAACTTCAATACCTAAGTAGTTGAAGTAGCTTAAGATCATCTTACGGATTCTAGCGTTGTTCTCACCAACACCAGCTGTAAATGCGATAGCATCTACACCGTTCATAGCTGCTACATAAGAACCGATGTACTTAGCAACTCTGTAAGCATAAGCATCTAATGTATCCTTAGCAATCTGGTTACCCTTATCAACTTCTGCGATTAAGTCACGGAAATCTGAAGAGATACCTGACATACCTAAGATACCAGACTTCTTATTAAGAACGTTTAACATCTCAGAGATTGTCATATTCTCATGGTTGCAAAGGTATTCAAGGATAGCTGGATCAAGATCACCAGAACGTGTACCCATGATTAAACCTTCAAGTGGAGTAAGACCCATTGAAGTATCAACACACTTACCACCGATTGATGCAGAGATTGAAGCACCATTACCTAAGTGGCAAACGATAACCTTAGCGTTGTCCTTATTGAGGCCTGCAAACTTAATTGTTTCACCAGAAACGAACATATGAGATGTTCCGTGGAAACCGTATCTTCTTACATGATACTTCTCATAGTATTCTCTTGGAATAGCGTAAAGGTAAGCCTTTGGCTCCATTGTTCCACCAAATGCTGTATCCCAAACTGCGATATTCTTCTTACCAGGCATAGCAGCTTCAACAGCTTCGATACCGATTAAGTTAGCTGGGTTATGAAGAGGTCCTAAATCGAAGCACTCCTTAATAACTCTCTTAACATCTTCAGTTACAAGGCAAGACTCCTTGTAAGCTTCACCAGCGTGAAGTACTCTATGACCTACAGCGCCGATTTCGTCTGTTGACTTAATTACACCGTGTTCTGGATCTACTAAAGCGTCAAGAACTAACTTAACAGCGATGTTATGATCCTTCATAGGTGTTTCTACTACATACTTATCCTTACCTGTTGGCTTATGTGTAAGGATTGAACCTTCGATACCAATTCTTTCAACAAGACCCTTAGCGATAACGCTTTCGTCGTCCATGTTGATTAACTGATACTTAAGTGATGAACTACCACAGTTTAAAACTAAAATATTCATTGATAATCTCCTTGTTTAAAAAATTATTTATAACTTAACTAATCACCGGAGGCAATGTAAAACTCCCGGTGATCAGTTTTTATTAAGTAATATCTTAAAAATCTAGTTAATTAAAATAAGACTAAATCTAGATTAGTTGGCAGCATTCTGAGCCTGAACAGCTGTTAAAGCTACTGTACCAACGATATCTTCTGCATAACAACCTCTTGAAAGATCGTTAACTGGAAGTGAAAGACCCTGTAAGATAGGACCGTAAGCACCAGCCTTAGCAAGTCTCTGAACTAACTTATAACCGATGTTACCAGCTTCAAGTGAAGGGAATACTAATGTGTTAGCATGACCAGCAACCTTAGAACCTGGAGCCTTTAATTCACCAACTTCTGGAACTAATGCAGCATCTAACTGTAATTCACCATCAAGTGTAAGTTCTGGGTACTTCTCATGAGCGATTGCAACAGCGTTAGCAACCTTATCTACATTGTCATGCTTAGCAGAACCCTTTGTAGAGAATGAAAGCATAGCAACCTTAGCTTCCTTACCAACAAATGTTTCAAATGATTCAGCAGATAACTTTGCGATTTCAGCTAACTTTTCAGAATCAACATCTGGGTTAACAGCACAGTCAGCGAATACGAATAAACCGTTTTCACCAAGTTCGCAGTTAGGAACTTCCATAAGGAAGAAACCAGAAACTGAAGAGATACCTGGCTTAGTCTTTAATAACTGAAGAGCTGGTCTGATTGTGTTACCTGTTGAGTGGCAAGCACCTGAAACAGCACCATCAGCATCTCCACACTTACACATAAGGCATGCATAGTACATGTAATCCTTTTCCATCATTTCTTTAGCCTGCTCTGGAGTAACACCCTTCTTAGCTCTTAATTCAACAAACTTGTCGATGTACTTCTGCTTGTTAGGATCGTTGAAAGGATCAACGATAGTTGCACCTGTAATATCATATCCTTCACTGTTAGCAGCGATTTCTTCCTTAGTACCGATAATGATTAAGTTAGCGATACCTTCCTTTAAAATCTGCTCTGCAGCAGCAAATGTTCTCTTATCCATAGATTCAGGTAAAACGATAGTCTTCTTATCAGCTTTAGCCTTTGCTTTAATTTCGTCAATAAATGCCATGATTACTGACTCCTCCTTAGATTATTTTGTTTTTTTAATATTAGTTCGATGATTTCCAGTTTCAAAAACACTTCGAACACTAGTAAAAATTATACGACTTTTCCTTTTTGAATACAAGAAAATATTTTAACATTATCTCTTTAAAAGCACGATTTTGACATGTTTTAGAAAAAATAATATTATTAACTTGTAATTTTATATAAATTTAACAAGAGGTTTAATTATGACTATAGGAATAGTTGCAGAATTTAATCCCTTCCACAACGGACACAAGTATTTGCTTGACTCAATCAAGGCTAAATACCCAGAGACAAGCCTCATTGTTTCCATGAGTGGCGATTATGTCCAAAGAGGCGAGGGAGCAATTATAGATAAATATAAAAGAACGAGTATGGCTTTATCTGAAAATGTAAATCTCATCCTTCAGATAGCAACTAAATTTTCCTTATCAAGCGCAAGCTACTTTGCCTTTGCAGCCGTTAACAGTCTCATAAAGCTGGGAGCTAATAAGATAATCTTTGGCATGGAGTCTGATAATATTGAAAATCTAGTAAAGATCGCTAACCTACTAAACGACGAAAGTCCAGAATTTAGTGAAAGCATCAAGTCCTTTATTAATGAAGGCTACTCCTACCCTAAGGCTAGAATGCTTGCCCTCTCTTCTATTTATGGGGAGAATTTGGCAAAGGAAACAACTAAGTCCAACAATGTGCTTGCTATTGAATATATTAGACAGATTTTAAAATATAACAAAAAACATAAGGCCAACATAAGCTTTGAAGGCATAAAACGCCTTGGCCAAGACTTTAATGATGAAGAAATAAAAGAAAATCTTACAAGCGCCACAGCTATTAGAAATTCTTTGTATAAAAAAGACATAGAAATAATCAAAGGTCACACAAATGAATTTACTTATAATATCTTAGAAGATAGCTTTAATAAGAACGAACTAATCTTTATTGATGACTTTAGTGACCTTCTTTATTTTAAGCTCTTAGACCTTTGCAAATATAACAAAGACGAGGCTATAAAAACTTTAGTAGAATTCAACGACCTATCAGAATTTTTAGCAGCCTCTATCTATACGAAGTTTATAAACTGGAATAGAGCCTTTAAAATCAGTGATTTTATAGATGCTCTAAAATCAAAAACCTACACTTACTCTCGCATCTCCCGCTGTCTTTTTTGCATAATTTTAGGAATAAAAAAGACAGATATAAAGGAAGAATTAGCTTTTATTAAAGTGTTAGGCTTTGATAAAAAAGGACAAGCCCTACTATCTAGCGTAAAGAAGGACTTAGATATAGAACTAATAACTAAGAACTCTAAGGGAAAAGAAAATAAAGAATTTTTGGAAGAAATGTATATGTCTGATTTGTACAATAATGTGCTAGGAAGGAAGACAGGAAAGATTCCAGAAAGAGAGATTAAGAAGGCAATTGTGAAGGAAAACTAAATAGGGAGTTTTACTAATGGGATGAGTTATCTCAGCCGCTAAGGGGAGAAGGACGGACATTGCAGTGAAGCTACGAAGTTCTCAAAGACCCGCTCCCGCTAAGCTAGCTGCCTAGCTGTACTAAGAAAGTCCAGCCCCCTAAAGGGGACGTCCTTTTAAGTGCAGAGGCAGCTAGAATTGTCTTTTCGAACTTGTATCTCCACTTACATTGTGCATCACCCCCGCGGATGAAGATACCCCATGCGATAATTCTCGCCAATTCTATCGGCAATTAAAGCCGTTTTATATCTATAAAGTTTCATCTTATTGTCTGGTTTGTTGTAAGGTAAATGGAAGCGCAGACATAAATTCGAAAAGACAATTCTAATTGCTTCGGCACTTTAAAAGGGATGGGTTATAACCCATCCCTTTTATTAGTACCGCTAAGCAATTAGCTTAGTGAAAACGTGTCTTTGAGAATTTGATGGCTGTGCTGCAATGTACGTTAGTCACACAAACATAACAGCAAGCATCAAACTATATAATATTGTCGATTTAATTTGCGATTGTAATCTAGTGTACGTCTTTGAGAATTTGATGGCTGCGCTGCAATGTAAGTTAGTCACACAAATATAACAGCAAGCATCAAACTATATTATTTAATAACTGATTTAATACACCTAGTTCTTAAAACTATGAATAGGCGCTGGAATTCTACCTTTTCTATTCACAAACGCAGAACAATCAAACTGATTTACTGGCATAATTGGTGCGTATCCAAGTAATCCACCAAATTCAACTGTCTCTCCAAGTCCCTTTCCTTCAACAGGAATAACTCTTACAGCAGTTGTCTTCTGGTTGATCATACCAATAGCTGCCTCATCTGCGATGATACCTGAGATTGTTGTAGCCTTAGTATCACCAGGAATGGCAATCATATCAAGACCTACTGAACAAACACAAGTCATAGCCTCAAGCTTTTCAATTGTAAGGCAACCAGCCTCAACAGAATCAATCATACCCTGATCTTCTGAAACAGGAATGAAGGCACCTGATAAACCACCAACGTAAGAAGAAGCCATAACGCCACCCTTCTTAACCTGGTCATTTAAAAGGGCAAGAGCTGCTGTTGTACCAGGAGCACCGGCTCTTTCAAGTCCGATTTCTTCTAAAATATCTGCAACTGAATCGCCGATTGCTGGAGTTGGAGCAAGTGAAAGGTCGATGATACCAAAAGGTACACCAAGACGCTTAGAAGCTTCTTGAGCTACTAACTGACCTACTCTAGTAATCTTAAAGGCAGTCTTCTTTATAGTTTCGCAAAGAACCTCAAAGCTCTCACCACGTACTGATTCGAGAGCATATTTTACAACACCTGGACCAGAAACACCTACGTTAATGATTGCGTCGTCTTCTGTTACACCGTGGAAAGCTCCAGCCATAAATGGATTATCATCAGGTGCATTACATAAAACAACTAACTTAGCACAACCAATAGAGTCGTTGTCCTTTGTCAAATGTGCTGTTTCCTTTACAATTTCGCCCATAAGCTTAACTGCATCCATATTGATACCAGTCTTTGTTGATCCAACATTTACAGAAGCACAAATAAGTTCTGTTTCCTTTAAAGCCTTTGGGATTGAACGAATGAGTAACTCATCAGAACGAGTCATACCCTTTGAAACTACTGCTGAATAACCACCGATAAAGTTAACACCAACTGTGTGTGCAGCCTTATCAAGAGTCTTTGCGATTTCAACATAGTCATCACTTGTCTTACAACAAGCACCACCAACTAAAGAAATTGGTGTGATAGAAATTCTTTTATTAACAATAGGGACACCGAATTCCCTAGCAATGTCTTCACCAGTCTTTACTAAGTCCTTAGCAAGAGTTGTAATTTTATTGTAAATATTATCACATGTAGACTTAAGGTCTGGACTTGCACATTCAAGCAAGTTAATACCCATTGTAATAGTTCTTACATCAAGGTTTTCCTTCTCAACCATCTTATTAGTCTCAGTGACTTCCATAATATTAATCATAGTTTTCTCCTATATTATCAGAGTTTTTATGTGTTTTGAAAAATCGAATTAGATTCTATGCATCATGTCGAAGATTTCTTCCTTCTGGCACTTAATAGAAACGCCGATACCTTCGCCAAGCTTGTCTAAATTCTCTAAAATTTCATCATAGCTCTTAGTTGTATTAGCAATATCAACGATCATCATCATGTTAAAATAACCTGAAACGATAGTCTGTGAAATATCTAAGATATTGATCTTAGACTCAGCTAAATAAGTACATACCTTTGCTATAATTCCAACTGTATCTTTTCCTACAACTGTAATTACACACTTCTTCATATAATCATTCTCCTTAAAATTAAACACTTGCAAATTGCAAGCTTTATCCCTCTAAAGATACTCTATTTCTGAATGTATGTCAATTTTAAGATAAGCAAAAAGCTTCCAAAACCCCGCATAATTGCAAGATTTCGGAAGCTTAAATTTTTATTCTTTTTGAAAATGTTACTTTAAAGCACATTTAACATGTAACATTAAATCAAATGCAACATTTAATTACATATAAGCTTAAATCACATTTAACATTGAAGTTTCAAATCTCTTTGCCACCTCAATTTCAAAATCACTGGCCTTATAGTCATTTTCTGACTGGTCAATTTCTAATTTTACAGTTTCATAGGCTAGCTTTTCGTAGTTATTATCCTTACTTAAGTGGCCAAGAATTACCTTCTTTAAATTAGGATGTAAAACCTTACTAATTAGCTGTCCTGAAGATTCATTACATAAATGTCCCTTATTTCCTAAGATTCTTTGCTTAAGATAATATGGGTAACTACCTACCTGAAGTAGATTTATGTCATGATTAGCCTCTACATATAAAATGTCCGATTCTTTCAAATTCTCAACTGTATAGTCATCATAACAACCAAGGTCTGTACAAACAGAAACCTTCTTATTTGCATTAGTAATGCTGTAAGCACAAGGCTCGTTAGCATCGTGTGAAATTGCAAAAGGTCTAATAACTAAATCGTTAAGGTAAAAGGGAATGTCAACGCCGATTCTATTAAGTATGCCCTCAGGCATATCTCCTAAACCAGCCTCTAATATTCCATCAATTGTACCTTGGGTTGCATAAATTGGAATAGCCTCTTTTCGACTTATAACTCCAATACCCTTAATGTGGTCACTGTGCTCATGTGTTACGAATATTGCAGATAAATCTTTAACTGAAAGGTCGATTTTATTCAAACCCTCTTCAATTTTTTTACGACTAACTCCTGCATCAATTAAAATATGCGTATTATCAGAGCCAACGTAGACGCAGTTTCCACTGCTGCCACTTGCGATTGGCATCATTCTCATTGTGTTATATCCTCCCAATAAAGGTCAATCTTATCTCCTTCCTTTAGAGGAGCTGTGTATTCACCCTTATTTCCATTTTGTTTTAGAACTACGACTCCCTTTGGCTTAGACAAATCAAATTCGTAGAACTGAAATAAGTCTACCAAAATGTAGTCGCTTTTCCCAGATAATTTTACAGGTTCATTATTTACAAAAATTGTGATACCCTTAGTCATTTTATTTGGAATGTCTGACTTTTTCTCAACCACAACCATGTCTGCTGCCACCTGCGCCAATTCTTCCTGATTTCCAGGCTTGGCAATATTTTCTGAAAATGTATTGCTTTTTATAATTTCATTCATGAACTTGTTATTTGAAATCTTATTCTTTTTAGTAAAGGAAGCACTCATCTTACCAATGCTTGATTCATCGATATTTTTAAGGTCAATGCTTTTTTGGGCCTCTTCCTTTAACTTCTTTTCTTCTTCAAGTATAGCCTTCTTTCTGCCACGCTCCTTAGCCTTTTCTAGTTCTTCTAAGTCTTCCTCATAATTTTCCACCTCTAAGCCATTTGTTAGGGTTAGATACTTATTGTCAGGATTTGATGCATTTTCATTACTCTTAATGTAACTTGAGGCTGTAATAGAATCACCGGAATAAATCTTAGTAATAGGATTAGCTTCCTCGCCGTTTACAAAGATTTCGTTATCAAGGGCTTTCATGCCAAGGCAGTCACAAAGCTGCTTAACAGTATAATAGTTTTCAACTCTTAAATGATCTCCCTCTAAAATGTCGTAATCTTCAGGCTTTGTCTCGCCATTTACATAGACAATCTTTGGAAGTTCAAGTAGCTCACCGTTAAGAGTTAACTTAACTGGGCTTGAGAGCTCCTCTAGCTTATTAAGTGTAAGGTTTGCATCCTCACCGGCAGTTGAATTCTTAATTTCAATCTTTGCATTTTGACCAATCTTAGAATTTAGGTTAGCAGGCTTGCCATTTAGCTTAATTATAGCGCCTTCGCCAGATTTACCCTTAACCTGTCTTTGAACGCCATTAATTGAGAAACTAAGGGCCTTACCACGTTTAGGGAATACATCGCTATTAGAATAACCAATCTGAACAAGGGCATCGCTAATTGTTAGGTGGTTGTTGTCATAGAGCTTAACCCTTGACTCGTTTACGCTAACAAAGACGAAGTTGTTCTTCTGGTTATAGAAATTAGTGCAAATTCCGATTGGTGTTACATAAAGGGAATCCTTCTGGAAAGAAACCGCGCTAAAATCCACGCTTTCAAGTACATCTGCCCCACGAACTGCAACTCTCTCCTTTGGAAGACCAAGCTCCTTAGCAAGAGTTTGTGTGTAGCCAGACATTTTGCCACCGCCACCAACTACAAAGACGGCGTTACAGCTCTTGCCTCCATTAAGCTCTTTAATGCGACTTGCTGTTTCCTTAGCCATCTCACCAATTGGCTCTGAGGCAACTTTATTAATATCTGAAACATTGATTTTTTGCTCAATGCCCATGACGTCTTTAAATTTCACCTGTCCCTTTGGCTTAGAGCTTGCAATCATCTTAATCTGCTCTGCAGTTTTAAAGTCTACAAGATAGTGTCTTGCAATGGCTTCAGTGATTTCATCTCCTGCCACAGGAATCATGCCAAAGGCAATAATGCTGCCATCCTTAGTAAGGCAAATATCGGAAGTTCCAGCTCCCACATCCACCAAACCTAGATTAAGCAGTCTAAAGTTTTCTGGTACCGCAATATTAATAGCTGCAATAGGTTCTAGAGTAAGGCTAGCCACCTTTAGGTCA
>NZ_JAEEVD010000064.1:0-12025 GCF_016290755.1 Lachnospira sp. | reverse complement strand
TATCCATGTCGTTTTTCTTCAAAGTTTCATCAATGTATGCCTGAACTTCTTCAGGGTTCTTAACTCTTGGAAGTAAGCTCTTAACAATCTCTCCATCTGGAGCAAGTACCATAAATGTAATACCATAGATAGTTTCAATACATGTTGTAAAGATAGAGAACTCGCCACCACCAACGATCTGGAACTTAACCTCAACACCTTCAGACTTGCCGATCCAGTGTCTCTGCATTTCCTTAGTTGATTCTGGCCAATCAATTTCATTTAAACCTTCAAGTAACTTATCTGCAAAAGCAACCTGGTCAATTACCCACTGCTTCATGTTCTTACGAACTACTGGATAACCGCCACGCTCTGACTTACCATCAATAACCTCATCATTAGAAAGAACTGTACCTAATTCCTCGCACCAGTTAACAGGCATATCGATATATTTTGCATAGCCTTCCTTATATAACTGCTTGAAAATCCACTGAGTCCACTTATAGAATGATGGATCACTAGTAGCAATTAACTTATCCCAGTCATAGTCAAAACCAAGTTCCTTTAACTGACCAGTAAAAGTCTGAATATTCTTCTGTGTAAAGCCATTAGGATGATTACCTGTCTGTACAGCGTACTGCTCAGCTGGAAGACCAAAGGAATCATAACCCATTGGATGAAGGACGTTGAATCCTTGCATTCTCTTCATTCTTGAAATAATATCTGTTGCTGTATAGCCTTCTGGATGACCTGCATGAAGACCTACACCTGATGGATAAGGGAACATATCAAGTGCATAGAATTTAGGCTTTGAAAAATCCCAAACATCAGTTGCAAATGTCTTGTTCTCCTCCCAGTATTTCTGCCACTTTGGCTCAATCGACTTCGGATTGTAATTAGTTGTGTTAGCCATAATCTTAGTCCTTTCATTTATGACAATTTTATTCTAGGGTTTGCACCCGTCACGTTTACTATATTAGTGCAAATGCATGCACTCACACGAATTCTAGTATAAAATTTATTACAACTATTGTCAACGCAAGTTCCTAGTCCTCTGTATCTGTAAGACTAATTGCGCCAACAAGCATAACTACTAGAAAAACCGCAGCTACAATACCTGTGAAAATGTTATCATTTCGCTGCATTTTCTTGTAATCATTTCTAGTTGCCTTCTTCATTTTCTTTGTGAATTTCTTCCATGATTTTTTTAAGTTTGCCATAGCTAATCCCCCTCATATTTAATTTATTTTTGAAAATGTATCAACACATTTCTAGTTACAATACATTTTCAATAGTCAAGACTCGCTCCCTAATCTTCCTCTATAACCTCAATCTCTAGATAAGAAAAGTCGATTTCTTCCACAAAATTATCTTGAATAAATTTTACCTTACTATGCTTTTTAAAATCTTCTATATTTGAATTCAACCAGATGGGTTCCCCAAGGTCGAACTCATAACAGGCATCTCTTAAACCGTTGAAAATCTTTCTTGTTCGATTTAAATTTGGATCCGGATTTTCAATGACTGTATCTTTTACAAGGTGCCTGCTATCATCAAAAATTTTACACCAAAGTCTAAACATAATTTATCTCTCCCATGAAACTTGTTCTTCTAATACTGCGACACATTTTAATAAGCCTTCCTTATCTGCCTCAGAGAAACGATTCTTATAAGGGCTGTCGATATCTAGAAGTCCGATGATTTCACCATTCTTGTGAATTGGAATAACGATTTCTGAATTAGAGGCGCTATCGCAAGCAATATGTCCAGGAAATTCATTAACATCTTTAACTAACATTACTTTATCCTCTTTTACCGCAGTGCCGCAAACCCCGTTGCCTACTGCTATCTTAACGCAGGCATTCTTTCCGTTAAAAGGGCCAAGAATCAAATCGTAAGGAGAACGTTCCTTATTAGAATGATTATGGGCGCTTAAATTCTGTTCCTTAACTTCCTTTTTATCAAGGCCTAAGAACTTCTCTGTTAAATAAAAACCTGCCCAGTTTAAATCCTCTAAATTCTCCATAACTAGTGCACTAGCATTGGCAAGCACTGGAATGAAGTGGTCTTCTATCTCAATAAAGCCCTCAAACTGAGCCTTTAAAATGTCGTAATCTGTCTCATTTTTCTTAATATAGTCCATATTGTTTCCTTCCATTTTTTCTTAATTTTATATAAAAGTGTAGCAATACATTTACAAAAAATCAATTAAATTAATAGAATACTTCTTTTTGGCGTGATATAATGGTTTTAATGGGGTGAAGCGATGAATCGCGGCGCCAAAACACGCATGTTACTGCATGCTAGCAAAAAGGGAGGATAGTTTAATATGTCACAAAGAACAGATATCAAAAAGATTCTCATAATAGGCTCTGGTCCTATTATCATTGGACAGGCTTGCGAGTTCGATTACTCAGGAACTCAGGCTTGTAAGGCACTTCGCCAGCTAGGCTATGAAATCGTCCTAGTCAATTCCAATCCAGCAACCATCATGACTGATCCTGAAATGGCTGATGTAACCTACATCGAGCCACTTAACACAAAGCGTCTTGAGCAGATTATTGCCAAGGAAAGACCGGATGCGCTTTTGCCAAATCTTGGTGGACAGTCGGGTTTAAATTTGTGCGCCCAATTAAATAAAGAGGGGATTTTAGATAAGTACAAGGTTCAGGTTATCGGCGTTCAGGTGGATGCCATTGAGCGTGGCGAGGATAGAATTGAGTTTAAGAATACTATGAATAAGCTCGGCATCGAAATGGCGCGTTCAGAGGTTGCCTACTCCGTGGATGAGGCCCTTCGAATCGCCGAAAAGCTTAGCTATCCAGTGGTTTTACGTCCTGCCTACACAATGGGGGGTGCCGGCGGCGGTATCGTTTACAACAAGGAAGAGCTAAAGACAGTTTGCGAGCGTGGCTTGCAGGCAAGTTTAGTGGGCCAGGTTTTAGTTGAAGAATGCGTCCTTGGCTGGGAAGAGCTTGAACTTGAGGTTGTCCGCGATAAAGAGGGCAACATGATTACAGTTTGTTTTATTGAAAATGTTGACCCTATGGGAGTTCACACTGGCGACTCCTTCTGTACTGCTCCGATGCTTACTATTTCTGAAGATGTACAAAGAAGACTTCAGGAGCAGGCTTATAAAATTGTTGATTCAATTCAGGTAATTGGCGGAACTAACGTCCAATTTGCTCACGACCCTGTGTCTGATAGAATCATTGTAATCGAGATTAATCCTAGAACTTCTCGTTCTTCTGCCCTTGCATCAAAGGCAACTGGTTTCCCTATCGCCTTAGTTTCTGCAAAGCTTGCAGCAGGACTTACACTTTCAGAAATCCCTTGTGGAAAATACGGAACTCTTGATAAATACAAGCCTGACGGGGATTATGTGGTAGTTAAATTTGCAAGATGGGCCTTTGAAAAATTCAAGGGTGTTGAAGATCAGTTAGGTTCTCAGATGCGCGCCGTAGGCGAGGTTATGAGTATCGGAAAGAACTACAAGGAAGCCTTCCAGAAGGCTATTCGTTCCCTTGAAAAAAATAGATATGGTTTAGGCCATGTTAAAGATTTTGATACACTTTCAAAAGAGAAGCTCTTGATGAAGCTAAATACACCAAATTCAGAGAGACATTTTATGATGTATGAAGCTCTTAGAAAGGGCGCTACCGTAGAGGAAATTCACGAAATTACAAAGGTGAAGAAATATTTTATTGAGCAGATGAAGGAACTTGTGGAGGAAGAAGAATACTTAGTTTCCACTTATCTTGGCAAGGTTCCAGCAAAGGAGGACTTAAAGAAGGCTAAGCTTGACGGTTTCTCAGATAAATATCTTAGCCAGATTTTACAGGTTTCTGAGTCAAACATTAGACATGCTAGAGAGGATGCCGGCATCTTAGAGGCTTGGGATAGCGTCCATGTTTCAGGAACTAAGGATAGCTCTTACTTCTACTCAACTTATAACGGCGAGGACAAAAATCCAATCAGCTCTGAAAAGCCAAAGGTTATGATTCTTGGTGGTGGTCCAAACAGAATCGGCCAGGGTATTGAGTTTGACTACTGTTGTGTTCATGCCGCACAGTCTCTAAAGAAGCTAGGCTTTGAGACTATCATTGTTAACTGTAACCCTGAGACGGTTTCCACTGATTATGATACATCGGACAAGCTTTATTTTGAGCCACTAACCCTTGAGGATGTGCTTAGCATTTACAAAAAGGAGAAGCCGGTGGGCATTATTGCTCAGTTTGGCGGCCAGACTCCTCTTAATCTTGCAAGTAAGCTTAAGAAAAATGGAGTTAAGATTCTTGGTACAAGCCCTGAGGTTATCGACCTTGCAGAGGATAGAGACCAGTTTAGGGCAATGATGGATAAGCTTGGAATTCCAATGCCTGAGTCTGGAATGGCTGTGGACACCAAGGATGCTATTAAGATTGCAAATAAAATCGGCTACCCGGTTATGGTTCGTCCTTCTTATGTTCTTGGGGGACGTGGCATGGAAGTAGTTTATGATGACGAGCAGATGACAGAGTACATGGGGGCTGCAATAGGTATAACACCTGACAGACCTATACTTATAGATAGATTTTTACAACACGCCCTTGAATGTGAGGCTGATGCTATTAGTGACGGGCTCCACGCCTATGTTCCGGCAGTTATGGAACATATCGAGCTTGCGGGCATCCATTCTGGCGATTCCGCTTGTATCATTCCTTCAAAGCACATCCCTATTGATGTTCTTCGCACAATCAAGGAATATACAAGAAAGATTGCTGAGGAAATGCATGTTGTGGGCCTTATGAATATGCAGTATGCCATTGAAAAGGGTAAGGTTTACGTTCTTGAGGCAAATCCAAGAGCATCGCGTACTGTGCCTTTGGTTTCTAAGGTTTGTAACATCCGCATGGTGCCACTTGCCACTGATATCATCACTTCAGAAATTACTGGCAGACCTTCTCCTGTGCCAAATCTTAAGGATCAAAACATTCCTTACTTTGGTGTTAAGGAAGCGGTCTTCCCATTTAACATGTTCCCTGAAGTAGACCCACTTCTTGGACCTGAAATGCGCTCTACTGGTGAGGTTTTAGGTATTGCAAGGGATGAGGGCGAGAGTTTCTATAAGGCTCAAGAAGCTGCAAAGCAGACTCTTCCTTTAACAGGAACTGTCTTAATTGCAGTTAACAAGGCTGACAAGCCTTATATTGCTGAGATTGCTAACCTCTTTAAGGAGAGCAATTTCAAGATTGTTGCTACTGAGGGCACTTGTAAGATTATTAACGCTGCCGGAATTCCAGCAGATCGTATTTACAAAATATATGAGGGTCGCCCAAACATCATCGATGCCATAAATAACGGAGAAATCGACTTAATCGTCAACTCTCCTGTTGGCAAGGATTCTGCCTATGATGATTCTTACTTAAGAAAAGCAGCCGTTAAGGCTAAGATTCCATATATCACAACTGTAGCCGCTGCCAAGGCCGCAGCTACAGGTATCAAGACTATTAACGAAGCCCACCAGGCAAGAAAAGACAGCGAGGTTAACTCACTTCAGGATTGGCATAAGTTGATCAGTCCAGTGGTGGAGTCGATTTAGCGGGTTTTTAAACACCTCCCGGGGTGCTTACGAGTTATGGAGCTCGTTGCATCCCGGTTTTTTGCTGCTTCCCGGGTATTTGTGCCTAGTGGAGCTTGGTTTCATCCCGGCTGGCTGGCATTTCCCGGGGATTTGTTCGTCGTGGAGCTTGATTTCGTCCCGGGTTTTTGCTGCCTCCCGGGGCTTTGTGCCCCCAACTTGCTTTTCTCGCACTTTCAGGCACAAATTCTATTAAATTCTTGGAAGCTATCCTCTATTCCTTGTGCTCTTTTTCTTCTATCTCGTCCCTAGAGGCACAAACAAGCTTTTTCCACTATTTCCTTGCGGGATTTTCTGTGCCTTTTTTCCCGCGTTAAGCTTCTGGTAAGCACAAACTCGCTTTTTATAGCTTTACAGCTATGGGAATTGCTGTGCCCTTTTTTAGTGTTTTTCGCTCCGGGAAGCACAAACTTGCTTTTTGAAAGCTAAATTTCTCTGTTAAGTCCCGGAAGCTGGTGGCTGTAATGAGAGATATCACGCACGAAAGGCACAAGTCCCACAAATTAAGTAAACACCCCCTCGCAGCTTCCTACACAACTGTGGCTAGAATTGAGCATATCACTCACGAAAGGCACAATCCCCCCATATTAAGTAAGCACCCTCCATATATCTTCCCACCCCATCAGCACAACAAAGCCCCCACCAATGCTTCGCATTGGCGGGGGCTTCCCTATCCTATCTTAGAACCACTCATGTTCTACTAATTCATTTCCTACATAAATCAACTTAAGATTGAAGAATTCTCTATCTTCTTCTAACGCCTTTAAGAAGAGCTTGTCGCCTTCCCAGATGGGAAGGTCGTAGATGTCTTTTATCTTCACCCACTTTAACTTGCCTTCATCGCAAGGAAAGTTTGTGCCGCAGGTCTCTTCATCTCCTGAGAAATCTTCTGATAAGAAGACGTGAACGTATTCGCAAATTCCGTTGCACTTCTTTTCGTAATCTTCCTTATTATCAAAAGCAACAAAGGTTACGATGCCGCGGAAGTCTGGTTTATTTACTGTATATCCAGTTTCTTCCTTTACTTCTCTTATGATGCATTCACTTGGACTTTCAAAGGCCTCGAAGTGACCACCAATTCCAAGCCACTTATCCTTGTTGATGTCATGCTTTTTTGAAACTCTATGAAGCATGAGATAACTGTCGTTTTTTTTCAAATAAATGAGGGTTGTTAACTCTGCCATATTTTTCCATCTCCTTATCTCATAAGCCTTACAATTGTGTCAATTTAGCCTCTTCCATTTAATGGCGGCCATTCTACTAATGATGGCCAATACACAATTCTCGCCTTCAACTATGTAATCCACAAAGCCTTAATTTTTCATAGTCATAATCCACAAAACCAACTGGCTTTCCACTAGCCCACAATTTCCAAAATCTCCATTGGCTTTTCTACGATATATGTAGAACCACACTCCTCTAATTCCTTGCGAGTGCCGTAGCCGTATTCTGCTCCGATTGAGTCGATGCCCACCTTGTTAGCGGCGTTAATATCGAATAATCTATCGCCAATCATGACGCAAGTAGAGATGTCGTCTACATTTTCCATGGCAAAAACACGACGGATAAGCTCGTCCTTGCCGTGAGTCTTTGAGTTAGGATCTGAGCCCACAACTCCAACAAAATACTTGTCGATGCCGAAGTGGTCAACAATTGCCTTAGCCATACGCTCAACCTTTGAAGTTACTACATAGAGCTTCTTGCCCTTTGCGTGTAGCTTCTTTAAAACCTCTTCAATGCCCTCGTAGAGCGGAGCGTTGAAAAGAGTTGTAGATTCATAATATTCTCTGAAAATCTTCACTCCCTTGTTGGCCTTTTCATCGTCGTAACCAAGAATTCCCACGAAAGAATCATAAAGGGGAGGGCCGATAAATTTTAGCATTGTTTCTTTACTAGTTTCTTCCTCTCCCATCTTTTTTAGAGTATATTCAATGGCCTGTAAAATACCAAATTCAGACTGTGTCAATGTTCCATCCAAATCAAAAAATACGTAATTATACATTTTAAAAATGTCCTTTTCTTTCAAAAATTTCCTATTAAGACAAAGATTTTTCCGTCTTAAACATTGTTTAAGATTATACCATTACGTTGTTTATTAGACAACATTGTGCTATTATTAGAATGTTATTTAAACTATTTTTAGATAATATTTAAGGAGGGATTATATGGCATGTTTTTTAGTTCCTACAGCAGGAGCTGTTGCAGTCGAGGTTGCATCTAAGGTTGCAAAGAAGAATGAACAGCATGAAAGAAAAGAAGAAAGTACTAATCAGATTCAGGCAATTCCTGTTTCAAGAAAGTTGTCTTGGTTAGTGAAAATGTTAATCGGCGGTGCAGTTTTACTTGCCTTTGAGCATGTATGGCACGGTGAGGTTGTACCTTTCTTCCCATTCTTAACTGCAATGGAAGATCCATCTTCAATGGCTGAAATGTTCCACGAAATGGCAACTGTAGGCGTTACAATGACAGGAATTATTCTTGTTGTTTGGCTTGGCATGTTAGCTGTAGTTTCATCAATGGAAAAGAAACTATTAAAAGCTAAGGCTAACTAATTTAACTAGCACTTATAACTAATAAAAAAGAGGTACTATTATGACATTACTTATATCTACAATTGCAGCAATAATTGCTACTGTAATTTGGTATGTAAGCCCAAAGGCTCGCCAGTTAAAGTGTGGAATTCTTATTTGGTTATATTGGGGTGCTTCACTTATGTGGCTTGGCGATGCTATTTTTGAATATGTAGAATTAAAAGCTGCTTACTTTACACCAAGCGCAGCTGATATGTTAAATGACACATTCCTTGGTTTATCAGTAGTTGTGCTTGCTCTTATTATATGGGTAGTTTATATGTTAATTACTGATCCACTAGGAACATTAAAGTCTGAGCTTTTCTTTAAGCATAATGAAAATGAATCTAAGGAAGACAGCTTTAAAAAGGCAAACTAAATTGTTCAACTAAGCTAAACTAATAGCAAAAAAGTCGCTTTTATTCAAACTGATTTTTTGAATAAAAGCGACTTTTTATATTTTTTATTTATCTAGTACTGTTTTTTATCATATAATTTTCTAGCAAAAAACAGCTCCTAGCTATGCAAGCTAGGAGCTGTTTTTGGAATATTCCTCTATGTCAGAAGAAGCGTTATATAATATTATTAATTAACAAAGAGGTTATACATTTTTACACAATAACGTTTCTTTCACGACCCTCGAAATATGCGACAATATTTTCATAAATCTCATCCATTAATCTTTCTCTTGCCTCATGAGTTGCCCAAGCAATGTGAGGTGTAATGATTAACTTGTCGCTATCTTTAATCTTAAGGAGTGGATTGTCCTTAGCAATTGGCTCTACACTAATTACGTCAAGACCTGCAGCGCTAATTCTTCCCTCTTCTAAAGCCTTAGCTAAATCTACATCGTTAACAATAGGTCCACGACCTAAGTTAAGTAAAACCGCACTCTTCTTCATCTTAGAAAGATTTTCATAATTAAATAAGTTATTAGTATATTCATTAAGTGGTGCATGAATTGAAATAATGTCTGATTCTTTCAATAATTCATCAAGTTCTACCTGCTTAAATGGGCTGTCATACTTGTGACCACTAGCTGAATAAGTTAACACTTCGCAACCAAAATCTGTGGCGATTTTAGCTACCTTTGAGCCTATATTTCCAAGCCCTACAATACCCCATTTCTTACCTTTTAATTCATAAAAAATGTTATTAAAATATGAGAATACTGGCCAGTTTGCATAACTTCCGTCTTTTACGAACTCGTCGTAATGTCTCATTTTTTCATAAAGATAAAAGAGTAAAGCAAATGTATGCTGTACCACTGAATCTGTAGAATAGCCTGCTACATTTGCCACTCTAATTCCTTTTTCTTTAGCATATTCAATATCAATATTGTTGTATCCTGTTGCAGCTTCTGCAATTACTTTCAAATTCGGAGCGGCATCTATGGCCTCCTTGTTCATAAGAATCTTGTTTACAATTACTACGTCAGGATTGTGTTTTTTTAGTCTTTCTAAAGCCTCACTAGGATTAGAACGCTCATATTTTATCACATTTCCTAACTTATCAAACTTATCTAGCGAAATATCCTCGCCATAAACGCTAGATTCCAACATTAAAATCTCCATAAATGCCTCCTTATTCTAATACTTGCTCACCTCCACTACTTTAAATGAAGCAGCTTCATAGCTTGCAATTTCATCACTTGAAATATATTCGAAACAATCAAAGACCTGGCTTTGATTAGCTCCCAAATCATTAACATAAATATAATCATCGCCAATTCTGCTGCCATTAGCATCAATAGCTTCCACATGAATTGAATAACTTGTTGTCTCAGCTTCAAGGTTAGTTACTGTTACTGGTAACTTTGTTGAAGTTATAAATTCGCTATTATCAACACTAAATGCGCCAAAAGAAACCTTAATAGATTTCTCTAATAATTGATCAGTATTAGATCCGTCTAAATCATCAAAAGCAGTATCCATTTCATTAATTGCATCATCCAATGCCTTAGATACGCTTTCCTGCATATAAAGTGTAATAGCACAAGCCGCAACACCAAGAACTAAACCAACAAAAGCACTTGCCTTACTAGCTCTCTTAATTAAGCTCACCAATCCAAAAATTACTGCCAACACACCAAGAATAAAGGCTGCGTTATTAATAATTGGAATGAAAGATAATACAATCCCAACAATGCCTAATACTAATGCTGCAGTTGCAAAACCACTGTGTCTCTTTTCGTTTTTTACTTCGTTTTTCATTTCCTCTGCCATAAAAATGACCTCCTCGTTATTTTTTACTTAACGAGAATATCAATTTTCATTTGGCACTTGGTACGCTGATAGCGAACTTTTTAAGTCCTTTATTATATGGCCTCTATTATACTCCAAACAATTGCTACTACAGCAAATGCTATCAAAATAATTATAAAGTACCAAATTATCGCAAATATTACGTACAAGATTTTATTATTAGTTTTCATTAAGGGTAGTTTATCTCTAATTCCTCTATAATTAAAAATGACAAACGATAAAAAATAAAAGCAACAAGTTAAATATATCGTACAAATCATTCCTATTATGAGATTATTAGATTGAGTATACGGTGGTAAATAACAACTCCAAGCAAAAATAAAAGAACAAATGTAATAGAGCAATGCCAAAACAATCTTTACTTTATTTCCAGATCTAAATCCTGGTAACTTCCAACTTTTAGTATCGAATCGACTATTTGTTTTTCGTAACATTTTACTATCATATATCTTTTTCAAATTATAAGACATATGATTCTTATGGCAAAAAATAATAGCCTCCATAAATTCATCAATACTCTTAAAGCGTTTTTCTGGTTCTAGTTGTGTTGCCTTAAGCACTATCTCCTTAAATACGCCCTCAACCATCTTATTCTTAGGATAGTCTCCCGTTAACATCTCATTAAAAACTATTCCCAAAGCATATATATCTGTTCTTTCATCCGAAGAGTGAAAGCCAAGGCCAATCTGTTCTGGTGCGAAGTATTCAGGAGTCCCAATTAATCTCGTATCTGTGTTGGTTTCCCTATTAATTTCCTTGCCAGAGTCCACATCCACAATCTTAACTTCCCCAGTCCTAGTAATAATAATATTATCTGGTTTTATGTCCCTATTTATAAAGTTCTTTTTATGCAAATGTTTTAAGCCATTACATATGTCTATTATTATTTTAACACTTTCTTCTTCAGAAAGATGTCCCTTTTTTTCAATTCTTTGGCTTAAAGTTTCCCCGCTTATGTACTCCTCTATAATAATTAGTTTTTCCTTTAAATCCCCGTCATTAGAAGGATTCTCATCATCTAGTATACATTCACTTATGATTGGAAAGAAAATATTCTTCGTTTCCTTGAGGTAGTCATATATTTTCTTATTATAGTTTTCTAGTTCTTTTTTTACATAAAATTGTTTATCAACTAAACTTCTAACTAAACTAACATTATGACTTTCATCCACCTCATCAACATTTTCATACATAGCCAACGCTACTTTCTCGTATTCTGTCATAATTCCTCTTTGTTATCTAATAATTAATCCCAAAATATCCCTTAGAGATACTTTTATTTATTTCTAAAATATTATATCATAAATCTAGTGTTCATCAATATTTGAGGGCACTTTATTTTGCTAAAGGATAATGTTTTATCATGTTAATGGGGAGGGTATTATGGCTAACCATCAAAAGGATACTGTAGAACTGTTTAATTATTTAAAATCCGTCAAGAATGAAAAGGATTTACAAGATTATCTAAGCTATGTTAAAGGACAGGAGCTTAGCTTTAGTCAATATTATAATGACATTTTAGCAAAAAAGAATATTAGTTTAAATGAAGCTAGAATAAATTCTGGTCTTTCTAAAGGCTATGCTTACGATAT
>NZ_JAEEVD010000016.1:0-44251 GCF_016290755.1 Lachnospira sp. | reverse complement strand
TTACAAAGGTGCAGGCAGCTATTGATAAGGTATCAACTCAGAGATCTACACTTGGTGCTTTACAGAACAGATTAGAGCACACAATTAACAACTTGGATACTACTAAAGAAAATACACAGGCAGCTGAATCACGTATTCGTGATACAGATATGGCTTCTGAGATGGTAGAATACTCAAAGAACAATATTCTATCACAGGCAGGCTTATCAATGCTTTCACAGGCTAATCAGGCTAACCAGGGTGTACTTTCAATTCTCGGTTAAAAGAATACTACTATAGAAGAAGGGGGTCGATGCATATCGGCTCCCTTTTTTTTAATGTTGTAACTTGCTCTGCAATATATTTTGTAAAAATTAAAATTTTTCTACAAGAAGGGTTAAGTTTTTTTTATTTACTCCGATAAATATACTGTAAGTGATAAACAAGGTACCCAAAAAGAAATTCACTTAATTCTAGTCCTACCCAGACTAAGAATAAAAAATACTTAATGAACCCAATTAAGTAAAAGGTATAGCAAATAGCAAATTTTTAAAAAGCAAATTAAAAGAAAAACAGTTAAAAAGAAAGAAAGTAAAAAGCATATCAAAAGTAAATTAATTATGGAGATTTTCTAAATCAAGGAGGAAACGATTATGGTAGTACAGCACAATCTTTCATCAATGAACACTAACAGACAGTTAGGCGGAGTTTCAGGAGCATTATCAAAGGCAACAGAGAAGTTGTCTTCTGGTTATAAAATTAATAGAGCAGCTGATGATGCAGCAGGTCTTTCAATTTCAGAAAAGATGAGATCACAGATCAGAGGCCTTACAAGAGCATCAGATAATGCACAGGATGGTATTTCACTTATCCAGGTTGCTGAAGGTGCTTTAAACGAAGCTCATTCAATCTTACAAAGAATGAATGAATTAGCAACACAGGCAGCAAATGATACTAATACACTAACAGATAGAACAGCTCTTCAGTCAGAAGTAGATCAGCTTGTATGTGAGATTAATAGAATTAAGAGTACTACACAGTTTAATACACAGAACCTCTTAGATGGTACATTTACAGGAAAGAATCTTCAGGTTGGTTCTATTTGTGGACAGGCAATTACACTTAATATTACAACATTTAGTGCAGGTACAAATGGTCTTGCAGTAGATCAAGTAAAATTATCTAGCTTTACAGCAGCTGGTTGTGCAATGGCAGCAATTCAGTTAGCAATTGATAAGGTATCAACACAAAGATCTACACTTGGTGCTGTTCAGAACAGACTAGAACATACAATTAACAACCTTGATACAACAACTGAGAATACACAGGCTGCTGAATCACGAATCCGTGATACAGATATGGCAGAGATGATGGTTGAGTACTCTAAGAATAACATCTTAGCTCAGGCAGGTCAGTCAATGCTTACACAGGCTAACTCTCAGACACAGGGTGTATTATCACTCTTACAGGGTTAATAAAAAGACAATTACGATTTTTGATAAAAATAGACAGTATCATAAATCTCTTTATAAATTTCAAATCCTTCAGAAGGGGAGCCAGTCTTTTGACTGGCTCCTTTTCAGTAATTGAAAAGAAACTATTTATATGGTATTATAAAGTTAGTTTAAACGTGTTAAAAATTTAATAAAATACAAATATTTTTAAGATGAATATCTTTTAAAAGCTAGAATGGAGGAAATATGACAACTAGTGAAATTATATCTGTAGCTAAAGGACTGTATACTAATGCAAATATAGATAATGACTATATAAATAAACTAAATATGGTTTTTAATGAGTTGTTAGAAATAGCCAATGTTACAACAGATTCTATAAAAAGAAATGTTTTGTTGCAAATGATTATGGATTTAAAAGATAATCTTGAAAGCGGTTTTAGGTCTAGAAGTGCGGATATAATTTTTGAATTCTTAGCTACAATTGAGGGAGAGAAAAGAATAGAAAAAGATATTGATAAAGAGTTTAACAGGAAAACTCTGATTGATACATTTAAAGAGAATTTAAAGGTGTTAAGTAAATATAATCATTCATTGTTCATTGGATTAATGAATGAATTATATCCCGAAGATTGTCTTATAGAAGGAAAAATTAGTGAATCAGATGTTGAACATGTTATAAATGAATTTAGTAAATATATAGATAAATATAATGGAGAATTTATAGATGGCAAATTTGTTGATCGTGTGGATTTAGACAAAATGGATGAGATAAATAGAAATAATCTTTATATGAATCCAGAAAGACAATACGATTTTGATTTGGATTATTGTGGGAATAAGTCTATAAAGATTGTGGAAAAAGATAAGATTTTTTTCCTTCCTAGTGGATATGATAGCAATTTAGAAGCTGATATTTTATTTAATGACTCTAATTACCAGGTTGATACAGCATATGTTTTAGTAGGGTTGGGAAATGGCAGTATTTTAGACTATTTTCTAAAGCATACTAATATAGATAATGAAATTATATGCGTGGAACCTGATATTGAAGTCTTTATTAAAACGATGCATATTTATAAATTTCCAAGTCAAAAAGAAAGATTAAGATTTTACATTTTTGTTAATGGAATTAATGATCGTAATCTGGAAGGTGTATTTCAATCGATTGTTACACCACAAAGAATTCCTGTTACAACTATAGTTACAATTTCTAGTTATTACTCTAGTTATTATGATGAAGTTAAAAAATTTAATGACAGGTTTCAAAAAGCAGCAAAGTGGAACACGATGAACCTTAATACTAAGGTTTTTAGAGGGGCTAATGCTGTTGAAAATATTATCGAAAACCTTCCAATATTAATTAAAAATAGTAGTATCTATGACTGTGTAACATGTATGAAAAGTTACAAAGATAGAACGGCTTTTATAGTTGGTGCAGGACCATCTCTAGATAAAAATATCGATGAGCTAAAAAGAGTGAAAAATAAAGGTATTATTATAGCAGCTGATACTGCTGTAAAAATATTATTAAATAATGGAATAGTTCCAGATATGATGGTTACTATTGATGCGATAAAAAAGAAGGAAACATTTGATGATGATAGAATGAATGATATTCCTATTTTGACAGGTGGAGAAGCCTTAAATATCGCAATAAAGAATCACAGATCAAAACTCTTTTTTCTAACAGATTTAGAATATGTTAGATATTTTATTTTGAAATATGATAAGCCAGATATATTTTTTAGCACTGGAGGTTCAGTTGCGACTTCTGCAATGTTTTTTTCATACCTTGTGGGCTTTAAAAGAATTGTAATGGTAGGCATGGATTTGGCTATGACAAAAATGAAATACCACGCTAGTGATATTTATAATGAGGGAACATTTGAATTAAATGATCCTAATATAGTTGAATGCGAGTCTTATGATGGATCTAAAGTATATTCAACTTTAGATTTAGTTGCTTATGCAGAATGGATTGAAGAGAGCTTGAGTAAATTTAGAGATAGCGAAGTAATTAATGCAACAGAGGGCGGATTAAAAATTAAAGGAGTTGAAAATGTTACCCTAGACTATGCTGCTTCTTTGGTTGAAAATGAGTTAGAAGTGGATTTTTCTAAAGCGTTAGCTGAAGTTCCTATAACCTTTACAAGCAAGGAAATACAGGAAATCTTAGAAATAAATGCATCTTATGTTGAATTTGCTAAAGCACAGGATAGAAAATTGAAATTATTAATATCCGATTTAGAGCATGCTAAAAATGAGTTCGAAATGGGGAAAAAAGTGGATTTTACACCGCTATTTGATAGAATTCATGAATTTGATGATAGTAGGAGAAATGATGCTTTTCAGGATTTGGTTTCTATTAAGGCAAAGCAGAAGGAAAAGGAAATAGCAGACGGAGTTATTAATTTTAATAAAAAAGCTGCTGATGATAGTACGGAGGAATTATTAGAAGCAGTAATAAATATGTTAAAGGCAACACTTGAAGCAAACAAGGAAGTGGGGGAAAAGTTTAGTGAGGTCTACAAAAAAGTTTAATATTGGAGATATTACTATTGGAGGGGATGGTAAAGATAAGGTTTTAGTTATCCCTGAAATAGGAATTAATCATGAGGGCAGTTTAGAGACAGCTAAAGAAATGGTGCTTTCTGCTAAAAGAGCAGGAGCTAGACTTATAAAGCATCAAACTCATATTGTGGATGATGAAATGAGTCATATGGCAAAGGAAGTTATTCCTGGTAATGCTAATGTCTCAATTTATGAGATTATGAAAAGATGTGCTTTAAACGAAGAAGAGGAACTTGAATTAAAAAGATATACAGAGGAGTTAGGAATGGTTTTCTTATCGACTCCATTTTCAAGGGCAGCAGCTAGGAGATTAAAGAAGTTTGGAGTTAGTGCCTTTAAGATTGGGTCGGGAGAATTAAATAACTATCCCTTAATTGAAGAAATAGCAGAATATGGGAAACCAATGATTGTCTCAACTGGTATGAATAGCATGGATTCTGTGGATAGAGCTGTTAATATACTTGAAAAGTATGGGGTTGATTATGCGTTAATGCATACAACAAATTTATATCCAACTGATCCAAAACTTGTAAGGCTTGGAGCAATGGAAGAGATGATGGAACATTTTCCTAATATTCCTATTGGACTATCAGATCATACATTAAATAACAATGCTTGCATAGCTGCTATGGCGCTTGGGGCAAATTTAGTAGAAAGACACTACACAGATAGAAAGGATAGAACTGGGCCGGATATTGTATGCTCCATGGATGAAGGAGAGTTAAAAGATTTAATAGAGGCTGCAAATACTATTCCTTTAATGTTAGGTGGAAAAAAGGAGGCTGCAAAGGAAGAACAGGTAACTATTGATTTTGCTTTTGCAACAGTTGTAACTATTAAGCCGATTAAAAAAGGAGAGATATTAACTAAGGAAAATCTTTGGGTGAAAAGGCCAGGAACCGGGGAAATCAAAGCTAAGGATTATGAAGGGATTCTTGGGAAAAAGGCGATGATGGATATTGAAAATGACTGTCAGCTAACTTGGGACATGATCGAGGAAGACTAGAGTTTCTAGCTTATGGCTAGGTTTTAAAGAAACTAGTAGGAAAGACTAAAATGGGTGGAGCAAATGGAAAAATGTCAAAAGAAAATCGTTTTTGTAACGGGGACAAGAGCGGATTATGGAAAAATTAAAGCATTGATTTCAGAAGTGGAAAAATCTTCATCTTTTGTAGCCTATGTGTATGTATCAGGTATGCATTTAATTAAGAATCTTGGATCTACTTATAGAGAGGTTTTAAAGGATGGATATAGTAATGTCTATGTAGATTTTTCTCAAAGAAATACTGGAGATATGAGCTATGACCTAGGCAGTGTAATTTGTAATTTTACCAATTATGTAAGCCATGTGAACCCAGATTTAATTGTGGTCCATGGAGATAGAAACGATGCCTTGGCTGGGGCTATTGTTGGAGCTCTAAAAAATATTAGAGTGGCTCATATTGAAGGAGGCGAGCTTTCAGGAACAATTGATGAATCTATAAGACATGCCATCTCAAAATTTGCTCATATACACCTGGTTTCAAATGAGGGTGCAGAAAAAAGATTGCTTCAATTAGGGGAGTCAGAAGAGAGAATCTTTATTATGGGATCTCCTGATATTGATGTTATGCTATCAAAGGATTTGCCAAGTCTTAATCTTGTAAAAATAAGATATGACATTCCTTTTGAAAATTATGGAATTTGCATGTATCACCCGGTAACTACTGATTATGACAATTTACATTGGAAGATAAAAAATTTAGTGGATTCTTTAATTGAGTCAGAGAAAAACTACGTAGTTATTTATCCTAATAATGATTTTGGTTCAGAACTTATTCTTAATGAATATAGAAGACTTGAAAAAAATGGACATTTTAAAATATACCCATCCATTAGATTTGAATACTTTTTAACCCTTTTAAAAAATGCAGAATTTATGATTGGGAATTCTTCTGCAGGAGTTAGGGAAACTAGTGTTTATGGGGTACCGGCAATTGATCTTGGCAGCAGACAAACTAATAGATATAGTTTGAAAGACTCTAATGTGCAGCATTGTAATGAAGATAAGGGAGAGATTTTAGAGGCGATAAAAAACGTCGGGAATTATAAGATCACGAGGAATGATTTTGGTCTTGGAGACTCCAGGGGGAAATTTATGGAGATTCTAAGGCGTGATGAAATATGGAATTTTGATATTCAGAAACATTTTGTAGATAGGAATATTTACTAAGGTAGGTGTAGCTATGATTAATGGTAAGAAAGTTTTGGCATTAATTCCAGCTAGGGGAGGAAGTAAAGGAATTCCAAATAAAAACATTTTAGAAATCAACAGAAAGCCCTTGATTGCTTACACAATCCACGAGGCGCTTAGCTGTGATTATATTGATGCGGTGGTGGTATCAACAGATAGCGAGGCTATTGCAAAAGTTGCCACAAAGGCGGGAGCAGAAGTTCCCTTTATGAGGCCAGAGGAGTTAGCAGGAGATAAGGCAAAGTCCATAGATTCTGTCTTGCATGCGATTACTATGTTAAAAAACATGGGGAGAGAATATGACTATGTGGTTTTACTTCAGGCAACTTCCCCACTTCGTAATGCCTCAGATATTGCAGGAGCCTTAAAGACCTTTGTTAAAAATGAAGAGAAGGGATTAGCTTCTGTTTCAGAGGTTTTAGAGTCACCAATTCTTATGAGAAAATTTGATGAGAAGGGAAAGCTAGTAAATTTAATTGAGGGCTCAAGTACTATGAGAAGGCAGGATATGCCAACCTTTTATAAGGTAAATGGTGCAATTTATATAAATAAAGTTGAAGAGCTTACAAAGGATACAAGTCTTAATGACAATGAAGTTGGTTATATTATGGATAGAACCCACTCGGTAGATGTGGATGATTATGAAGATATTGCAGTTGTTAATTATTATCTTGGCGCACTAGGAAGGAAATAGGGTAGTTAAATGAACTGGATAGAGCTTAATAAGTCAAAAGCACTAGTGACAATGGTAGTTATTGTCAATGATTATGATTATCTTGAAAATGTAAAGAAAAAGGCGAATGAGTTAATAAACGAGGCGCCTTTACTTAACTTGAGCTTAATTGGCATATGGGATGATGAGGAAATTGACAATTACGCTAAGGCTAAGAATAAGGCCATAAAATATGTCTCTACAGAATATGTAAGCTTTGTAAGGGATAGTGATTTTGTTGCGGACTACTATGAGAAGGATTGGTTAAAACTTCTATCTAGTTGTGAAAAAATGTCGGACTTTGAGTCAAACCCTGTGGAAAACTACAGCTTTGAAAGAATAATTATGCTAACGGCCTCAAGACTATCAGGCCTTGTGGTGCAGGTGGAAAGCATAAAGACCTTAGGAGGCTTTAATGAATATCTACAGTCAGCAGAGGAGTATGAGTTACTTACTAGACTTAAGGAATATGCACCTTTTCTTTCAAAATATGCCTTTGTAGCTAAATTTTCAAACTTCGAGTCAAAGCCTATCTTTAAAGAGGACTTTATGACCTATGCTTATTGTCTTATTAGGTTTAAGGATTATTTAACTAAGCATAAGCTCTGGAATCAGGCCTTGATTCGTAAAGCTAACTGGGCCATTACCTTTGAACAGGAAAAGGAGTTTGAAAATATCCTCTTTGGTATCTTAGGGGATGAGAAATATTTTAAAAAGATAATGTCAAAATACGATCCAATTCTTATTGTAAATGACTATGAATACCTTTGTATTGATGTATTAGAAAGCTTTACAAAGGATTTTTATGAGGCTTGCAAGGCTAGTGGCAGAGCAGTAATTGTAGTTAATGGACATAATAGAGATTTGATTTATAAAGCAAGAAATATGCATATAAGTGCGGTTCTTGGTATTCAATCAGGTATTTTTTCAGATGTAGACCCTAATAAGTTAAACATCAATAGTTTGGATTGTCCGAAGTTTATTAACATTTTCGATCATCCACTTTATATAAGCTATCTGTTGATGTTTGTGGTGGATAGGTTCTACTGCTTAGCTTGCGATGGGGACTATGCAAAATTTGCCAAGTCAAACTTTAACTCTGTTAAGGATTCCTTTATCTGGTATCCCGGAGGTAAGATGGCTAAGAGCCTAAAAGCAGCTTCTAAGGATATGGATATTGATGAAAATAGAGAATATGACGTAAGTTTTCTTGGTAGCTTTACAGATTATAGAAGCTTGATATCTGATTTTTACAAATTGCCAAAGGGGGAGCGAATTATTGCCAATGTCATGCTTAGAATCTTAAGAAAGGACTCTTCTCTTAGCTATGACAAGGCCTATAAAAGGGCTATTGATGAGCTCTTTAGAGAGGATGAGTATACTCATGAAATCTATAATGAGAGAAAGCAAAGGCTAGTAACCATGCATCATCTCTGGCCGGTGGCAAGGCTTGTAAGTGCTTATTATAGGGAGAAGGTTATTAGAAAACTCCTTGATGATGGCCTTACAATTCATGTCTTTGGAAATAGCTGGAAATCTCCAGTTTTAAAGGACTACAAGAAGCTCATTATTCACGAGGAACTAAACTATAACGAAGCCCTTGAGGTCTATGCGAAATCTAAGATAAGTCTTAACATTTTCGCATGGCACAAGGATGGCCTATCGGAGCGAATCTTTAACGCTATGTTTAATAACAGCTTGTGCGTGACGGATAGTTCAAAAGCTTTAAAGGAGAACTTTAAGGATAAGGAGGAGCTAATAGTTTATGAGCTAGATAAGCTAGAGGAGCTCTCAGAGACTATTAGGTATTATCTAAGCAATAAAGAGGAGCGAATTAGGATAACTAATAATGCCTATGAAAATGTAAAGGCTAATCACAGTTGGAAGAAAAGAGTTCAGGAGTTTGAGGATATTCTTGAAAATGTAGACTAGAGGGGAGAAGTTATGGCTAAGGTTTATGTTATGACCCATAAAAAATTTAATCCACCAGAGAATAAGGATTATGTTCCTATTCATGTGGGCAGGGAGAAAAGTGAAGATTTAGGCTATATTGGCGATGACACAGGGGATAATATTTCTGGCCTTAATTTCTTATACGGCGAATTGTCGGGAGTTTACTGGCTCTGGAAAAACCTGGATTCTAATGAAAATATAGGAATTTGTCACTACAGACGCTACTTTATTGATGACAATAAGAAAATCATAGACCCGGCGGTTTTTGATGAAGAATTGAAAGAATACGACATGATTGTCTCTTATGAGAATAAGCTTTCTAATATGAATTTTAGAGAGGCCTTTGCAAGGGCTAATAATGTGGAGATTCTTGATGAAATGGGGAATTACATCAAGGAAAATTTCCCAGAGGATTACATTGCTTTTAGAGAAGTTATGAAGTCTAAAAGCTCTTATATTGGCAATTTAATGGTTTGTAAAAAAGAGACCTTTGATGATTATTGTAATTGGGCCTTTGCCATTCTTTTTGGCATGTCAAATCGCATTGATTACACTAAGTTTACAGATCTTTACCACCTTAGAATCTTTGGCTTTTTAGGTGAAGCCTTGCTAAATATATACATTTTCAAAAATAATCTAAAGGTTAAGTCCCACAGAGTTTTAATTACAGATGAGAAGGCGGAAACTAGGGAGCTTAGGCTTGCAGTTAGCCAGCTAATTAAGCTTCACCAAATTGAGGAGGCCAAGGAGCTCTTCTATAAGGTGCTTGAAACTAGGCCAGACCTTAATTTAAAGGATTCTGATTTGACTAACAGCATGACAATTATTGCAAGCATTCTTGATGTCCTTAATGCGGAGAAAAATATTGCCATGAAGGGAGCTCTTGATTATAGTGATGACCTGAATGTGCTTATTGAGCATTTTAAAAAGGTGGAGGAAATCCTTGAGGAGTCCCTTGGTATCGGGGATGACGATGGTTTAATGGGCTTAAAGACCATGAAGAAAAACGCCTATTATGAGGGCTTTAAGGACTACTTTGAAAAGACTCATACTAGCGCCTTTGTGGTGGAGGCAATTTGCCAAAAAAGTAAGCGTCTAAAGCATTGGACGAATGACTTTATTAGAATTCATCTTGAGCTTATGGAAGAGGGAAAAATATAGCTTTTGAAAGTGGGGAGAATATGAAAATTCTGCTTTTTAAATGGAATGCTTTTATGCAGCCTGAAGTGGAGGAAACTTTTAAAGAATTAAATTACGATTATGAGGCCTTTTATTTAGTTCCAAAGGATTGGAATGATGATGAAAGGCTTTTTGAGATTACAAGGGAGAAGCTGCTTAAAGGAAACTTTAGTCATGTTTTTTCAATAAATTATTCCTCTATTATTGCCGAGGCCATTAAAAGCCTAAATAAGGATATTCTCTATATAAACTGGAATCACAGTGTGCCTTTTGAAACTAGGAATTTAGAGGGGTTAAATTATGACTTCAACCGCAGCTTCATCTTTGATAGGGCTTATACTAACAGGCTTTTAGAGGCGGGTTATAAAAATGTATATCATCTGCCACTTGCTACAAAGATTAGGGATATTGCCTTTAAAAATCCAGCCTATACATATGACGTATCTTTTGTAGGCTCTATGTATGTGTCAGAATATAAGGACTTTAGTAGACCCTTAAGCCAAAATTTAAGAGGTTATCTTGATGGCCTTGTGGAATTTCAGTGTCAGCTAAATGGTGGAAATATCTTTAATGACTGCATAAATAATGAGCTTTTGGAAAAGATAAATGGGGAGATTAGTAAGGAGCAAATCTACTACCTACTTAGCAGGGAGGCCACAAAGAGGCAGCGTCTTCTTGCCTTAATGCTTTTAGAGTCTAGGTTTAAAACTGCCCTTTTTTCAAAGGATGAGATGCAAGAATTAAAGAATACTTACATGGGTGGTTATATAGACTATAGTACTAAGATGCCAGAAATCTTTAGGAATTCTAAGATCAATCTAAATGTTAGTCTTAGCTGCATTGAGACGGGAATCCCTTTAAGAGTTCTTGATATTATTGCCTGTGGCGGTTTGGTACTTTCTAATTTCCAACCAGAAATTTATGAATATTTTAGACCTGATGAAGATATTATCTGCTTTAATAATAGCGAAGAACTTCTAGCTAAAGCAAGCTTCCTCATTAAAGAAGATGGCTTTAGAGAAAAGGTCATTGAAAATGGCCTTGAGATTATAAAGAAAGCCTTTAGCTATAAAGATAGGGTGGAGGCTATGTTTGGGATGAAGTAGATAATCTTTTTACAAATCTGACAAAATTAAATTTAGAATCTTTTCGTAGCTGTGGTTTTCCTTTACCTTTTCATAGGCAGAGAGTGCCATAGCTTCTCTTTTGTCGTCGTGTTCTAGGTAGTAGTTACATTTTCTTAATAAATCCTCTTTAGAATCATAGAGGCATAAATCCTCGCCGTCTACGAAGTGCCTTAAAAAATCTTCCTGATAATTAGACATCAAAAAGCCCTTAGAAGCTAGGATATCCATGCATCGAAGAGGGATTCCTGACCTAATACTTCTAAGGCTAATATTAAGATTTATCTTTGTCTGCCTGAAAATGTGTGGCATATGGTCGTAATAGTCCACAGGTCCGAAAGTGTGCACATTTTCAAGAAAATCCACAGGATTATGGGTATAGAGACTTACCTTATAATTCTTAGCAAGACTCCTATCAAGGGCTTGTAAAATATGGGTGCGCTCCTTGTTTGCTAGCTTCCTGCACAAAAAATAATTGGCATAGACATAGCTTACAGTTTCCACGCCGTCTGGATTTGCCTTCACTTCCATCTTATCAAGCATCTCCTCAAGGATAGGGCCTGTTATGAGGTCCTCTAAATAAAAGCTACCATAGACCTTCTCCTGGGCATCCATAATGGCCTCAAGATAGCCCCTAGTGTAGTCATTAATCCCAGCCTTTACTAGGCGGTCGTAGAGGTTGTGCTTCTCGTTATACATAGAGCCAATAAAGGAAATGTCGGCGCTATAGTTTGGATGAGTGATATTAGTTGTGGACTCGGAAGTCTTATCATAAGGGCTTCCAAGCTGCTTATCAAGCCTATGAACATTTACAGGAAGGGGCATGTAGTGAATGCTTTTAATGCCCTGGTCTGCAAAGCGGAAGTAATCGGCACTATCAAAGGTGTAGATGTGATTACAAGGGTTGATTATGGTATATGAAAATGTATTTATCTGGGGACTGTCATAAATCAGGCACACATAAGGCAGATTAATTAAATTGCAGCAATTAGAAATTAGAGGAGAGTAATTAAAGCTAAAGGCGCAGTCGTAGTGGCTTTTCTCGCACTCTGTAAGGAAACGAGTCTTAAAGCCTTCATCTACCCTGTCTCTTATGGCTGGGTCTGATATGAGTTTGTAGCTGTGGCCCATTCTTTTTAGGGCTTCCTTTAAATCTTCAATTCCAAAACTCTTATAATCTAAAATCAGTATATTCATGCTATCCCCTAATCTTTGTTGGTTAATTATTTCTTGGCTTTCTGCTTTTTTATCTAGTCTCTAAAGGCTTGGTCAATAATTTGCAAAAGTCTTGTGGTTACATTGTGATATTTTTTAACAGTTTCATGTCCGTTTTTTGCAATTTCTATTCTCTCTTCGTCGTGCTCTAAATAGTAGCCGCAAAGCTCTACTAAGTGGTCTAGGTCCTCGTAGACTACAAGGTCTTTTCCATTTTCAAAAACTTGTAAAAGCTCCGTTTGATAGTTACTAATAAGAAAACCGCCACTTCCTAAAATGTCAAAGACTCTTAGTGGAATGCCTGTTTTAATGGCCTTTGAGGTGAAGTTTAGATTAATCTTTGACTGATTAAAAATTATTGGCATCTCCTCTAGGCTGCTGGCGTTTCCTCTGTATCTCACATTTCTAAAGTCCTTTAGGGAGCTTTGGGTGTAGAAATCTAATTTATACTTTTGCCCTAGCATATTTAGGGCTAGTTTTCTTTCTTTTTCTGCCACGCGGTAACTAAGGTGCGCCTGTGTAACTAGGGCTTTCTTGTCTTCTCTGGCGTCTGGTGGGAAACGATAAAGATGGTCTACATTTTCAATAAAATAATCACAAAATTCTTCGCTTGCCGCCTCGTCTAGGAAGTTAAGCCCATAGACGTTTAGCTGGGCGTCAATTAGGGCGTCGTGATAGCCCTTATAATAGTCGCTAAATTTGGCAGTACTATAAGGGTTTTTCTCTTCGTAACTTGAACCAATAAAGGAAATGTCTGCCCTAAACTTCTCTTTTTGCGCTTCACTGACACTCTCAAGATAGCTATCTAGACGGTCTGTGTTAGCGTAAAGGGGAGTGTGATAAATGTGGCCTGGATTCTCATTTTCAAAGTCATTATATAGGCTTAAATCAAAGAGAAAGACTCTGTTAAAGGAGTTGGATAGGGATTTTGAAAATAGCTCTAGCACGGGACTATCCACAATCAGGCTAATGTAGCGCAGCTTTAGAATCTGGCACAAATCCGATAGCCAAGGGAAGAAGTTTATGGTAAAGACAAAGCTAAAACCTCCTGGCAAGAGGACTTTTGATACCTGTTCTACGCACTGGGCAGGAAGTAGATTTTTATTGGTTACTTCAATATTAATTTCTTCGACTTCAAAGCCTAGGTTTTTGAAGCCGTGAATGATATCTGGCTCGCAGATACTTCCATATCTGTAAAATAATATTTTCATAAGCTTTTCTCTCTTTATTTGGTCACGATAATTTCTTTAAATATTATAACAAAAGCGTAAGAATATGTAAATCTCCTTAAAGACTGACCTCTTTTTTGTTCTAGCTTTAAAACATTAATGGAAAAATGGGGGTGGTTGTGATATTATTTTTAATGTAATTATGATTGCAAAATAAGGGGAATTTGCTATGAATAAAGATTGTTTTATTTATAATTTTTTAGAGGAAGCGGCGGCCAAATGGCCTGAAAAGCGAGCTATAATTTATGATACTTTTGAGGTGAGCTACAAGCAGCTTTTTGATGATGTGGTTAGAAAGGCTATTCATATGCAGCGTTTCCAAGGTCAGAGAGTGGCAATTTATGGCCCATCTTCATATAGATGGATTGTTAATATGTTAGGTACTGTGGTTTCTGGTAAGGATGTAGTTTTGGTGGATTTCTTCTTGCCTGCACAGGTAAGAAAGGGCTTGCTTGCTAAGGCTAGTGTGGAGTTTATTCTTACTTCAACTAATCAGTACATTTTGGCAGATAAGGATGCTAGAATTATTAAGAATGCAGAGAAGGACAACGTTGAAGGTCTTAAACTTGATTTAAAGCGTGGAGAGGGTAACATTTTAATGTTTACTGCAACTGGTGGTGAGTACGATAAGGCTGCGGTGCTTACATCAGAAAACCTTGTGGCAGCAGCGAATGCAGTTAATAGTAAGATAACATGTGACACTAAGGATGTAGTTCTTACTCCTATTTCAATGCATAGAATCTTTGCAGTGCTTTATGGACTTATGTGGCCTTTAGCAAATGGCGCTTGTGTTGCTGTTGGCAGGGGCTTAAGACATATTGATGCGGATACATATTATTACAATGCAACGGTTTTACCTATTACACCGGCTATGGCTAGATATCTTACAAGGGTTAATGGCTATAATAAGGAGTTAAAGAAGATTATCGTTGGCGAGGCTAAGTGTCCTAAGAAGTATCTTGAAAGCATGATGGCTCGTGGGGTTGAGGCCTACACAGTCTATGGTGCCCTTGAAACTTCTGGTTGTATTGGCATTGGCAGGGCTGACGAGGACGGTTTTGAGCTTTATGATGGTGTAAATGCAACAATTGCCGAGGATGGAGAAATCTTAATTGGCGGTGACATGATTATGGCGGGTTACGAGACTGACCCTGAGTATACTTCAAAGGCCTTAGATGGCGGGGTTTACCACACTAAGGACTATGGCGAGTTTACAGCGGATGGTCGTCTTCGTCTTAATAAGACTAATCCTGATCTTATTCAGCTTGCAACAGGCGAGAAGATTAGTAAGAGGGTTACATGCAAGCAGTTATCTGAGTTAAATGGCATTGCAGATACTTGCGTAGTTAAGTATGCAGACCTTTTAACGGCAATTATTGTTCCTGTTGATAAGTCGGATAACGAGGCTAAGTTTAGACATCTTATTGATAAGTACAATGCTAAGAAGGGTTACAGATGGGAAATCCAGAAGATTATTGTTAGCCAGGAGGCTCTTCCTACTAAGGAAAATGGAGAGCATGACGAGGCTAAGATTATTGATAAGTATTTGGCTTGTAACTAGTAAAAAAATTAAATTTGTGATTTAGGCAGGTGGCTTTTGGGGTGACCCCAAAAAGTTAGACTTTTTTAAGCGTAGCAGTTTTATGGCTGCTACGCTATTTTTATGGAATTTAGGCGGGAGTGGCTACATTTTCATAAAATTTAAAAGAAATTCTAGAAAGGGTTAAGTTTTGAAACTTTGCTCCGATATATATTACAGATGTGCTGTAGGGCTGGCGTCGACTAGTTTAGTTACGCGTGTACCATAGAATGTGATTTGACGAAATTGCATTTAGCGTACGGACGCCAGCTATATACAAAGCACAGGGCTAATTAACTAATTAGCATCGAAACTTTAACTTAACGGAACAATGAAATTTAAGGGGGACAAAGATCACAAGCTCTCAAGTCCCATCCTTGCTCCGGTGTAGGTACAAACCGGTTGCACATCTCAGTGGTTATGCCAGATTTATATCTGGCATCCTACCTACAGTATCATGTGGAGAAACGCCTGTAGGTATACAAGTAAGGAGGTTTACTTATGAGTAATTATGAAATGGAACAGATTGAAGCACTACAGGCTGCTAGCCCATATTGCGAGAAGTTAATTACAGCTATTGGCCGCATTATTAAGGAGTATTCTGGTGATAAGTTACCTGATACAGATGAGTATATGCACCACATCCTTAAGGGTCTTTACTGGATTTTTAGCATTTATGGTTCTACACAGGATATGATTAATCCTAACGGCGAGGTTATTGATCAGGACGAGGTTAACTCTTATGTTCTTGAGCTTAACAAGGCTAATAAGGAAGAAGATGATGAGGCTAGAGTAGAGGCTTTCACTGGTATTTTAAAGTTTGTAGAGGACTTTAAAAGAGAAGCTGATTTAAAGATTTCAGCTGCTTAAAGGATAAGAAAAAAGTTTATTATAAAAAGGGCGTGTGAAAAAATGAGAAATCATTTTTTCATGCGCCCTTTTAACTCAGTCGGAGTACAAGCTCCGAGCGAGTCTTGAATTTGATGTGCTATAGAGCTGGCGAGTCGAATCCTTAACGGTTATACTCGCCGCTACGTATAACCGTTAAACATCATGCCTGTGTAGGCAGAGAGGTTATACGGGTCAGTAGTTGTTCTTTGTGGATTTTTATAAGCCACTATTTTATTGTTTACGTAGTTCATAGGATCTAGGGAAATGTCTTCGGCCTTCTTTTGGATATCACTCTTAAAGGAATCGAGGCTATTAAAAACGTCTTTCAAATTGCCCTCTTGAGCCTTTTTAACAATTTCCTCCTTGTCTACGCGTATTAAACCTTGGTCATCTACTGAAAGACCGCTTTGGCCTAGCTGTTCTTTATAGGAACTTGCTATGGCCTGTATCTCTTTACGTAGCTTCTCGTTGCCACCAAATTGATTATTGGTTTCATCCGTAGCTACAGAAATCAAGTTGTTGTAGCCGGATACCAGCTCCTCGATGCTTTCTGCAATGGAATCTGCATCAGCGAGAAGACTTATAGTAGCCGGCACCTGCGTGACGGTCTTAAGGTTTAGTATAAATGCTTTGTCGTAGGTTATGTCATTATTAGGACTTGCCCTTTGACTGCCATTTATAGTATATGAGGCATTAGATGGGAATTGGGAAATTCGATCTAAGCCTAGGGTTCTTACTAGATTTTCGTTTTTTGTAGCATTTTCCATACTAGTAGCTGCATCTATATTGAAGTTATCTTCCGTGTCGGTGTTTGCTACTATGTTAAAGGTAATTGGCTTTATGCCTTTAAAACCGGTGGCGTTGGATTCAATGGTTAGGGCGGTGTTTCCTAAACTATCCTCTAAAACCATGGAGCTTAAGCCGATGTTTGATTTATTAATAAGCCTAGATATATTTTCCTGGACATCAATGGTTGCTTCATTATCATAGATGCTAAACTGGAATTCGTAGGTGATGTTATTAATATTTAAATCAAATGAATAATCCCCGGCGGCAAACAAATTGGACTTTGGCTGCAAATAATTACCTATATTAACCTGATTCTGGGCAATCTTATCTACAGACACAGTCAAATCTTCTATATTTAATTTCGAATCACCAATAAATACAGCATTTACGGCTTCTGGATTTGAGGAAACAGCTGTCTTTTTATAGTTCATTCCCGTTCCGTCGGCGTTTGATAGCTCGTTGGCGATATTATTCAATTCTCTTGCATTCTCTTTTAAGTCGATGGCATACTTCACCGCATCGTCTGAGGTGTCAGTCTTATAGGTTGGAGACTGGCTGTTATGCTTTACAACTTTATTATATGTAGTTTTTAGTTGGTTTTTCGTATGGGAGTCGTATTTAGAGTTAGCCTTATGCCCATACTGAGATAAATAGTAATCGTATACGCTACTGATCATAACAGTCACCTCCTTGTCTGTATAATCAATAAAGAAAGTAATAGGAATCCTTTCCCTACTTCTAAAATGTATTAAATTCCCTTGCTTTAGTAAAATAGTCACGTCTTAGTAGTAAAATTTTACAACATACTACCCTTTATCATAATTTTATAGTACCATAGTCCTATAAAAAAGTAAAGTAAATTTTTTAGAATAGATAACAAAAATTTATCAAAAGAATATTTTTTAATTTTGTTGTTGACTATTGTCTTTTGTCTATGCTATATTAGAACGGCTATGGAAGAGGTCTTTTTTTTATGCCCTGAATTTAATAACCCTAAGATTTAGGCATGGAATTAAGCAACCAATTGGTGTTATAAACACCTACAAAATTAAGTAAATTGGAGGTGGAAGTTGTGCGTATTAAGATAACATTGGCATGTACAGAGTGTAAACAGCGTAACTACAACACAACTAAGGATAAGAAGACACATCCTGACAGAATGGAAACAAAGAAATACTGCAAGTTCTGTAAGTCACACACATTACACAAGGAAACAAAGTAATCTAAAACAGTGAGGTGCAATTATGAGCGAAGCTAAGACAAAAAAGCAGAAGAAGAGCTGGTTTAAAGGATTAAAGGCAGAGTTTTCTAAGATTGTTTGGCCAGATCGTCAGACTCTTACAAGAGAGACAGTTTCAGTTCTATTTGTATCCGTATTATTAGGTGTAATTATTGCAGTAGTGGATTTAGCAGTCCGCTTTGGTATTGAATTCATCGTAAAATAATAAGGAAAAGGTGATAGAATGGACGAAGCAAAATGGTATGTTGTACATACTTATTCAGGATATGAGAATAAGGTTAAAGTCAACATAGAAAAAACAGTTGAAAACAGAAATCTTCAGGACCAGATTCTAGAAGTGCTCGTTCCTCTCGAGACTGTAGTCGAAGTTAAGGACGGCTCTAAGAAGACTGCTCAAAAGAAGATGCTTCCTGGATATGTCCTTATCAAAATGGTTATGAATGATGACAGTTGGTATGTCGTTCGTAACACAAGAGGCGTTACAGGATTTGTTGGACCTGGATCAAAACCAGTTCCACTTACTCCAAGTGAAATCAAGTCACTAGGTATCAACCTTCCAACTGGCGAATTAAAGCCAGCTGTTCAGTTCGACGGCAAGGTTGGAGATAAGGTAATGATTCTTTCTGGTGCTTGGGAAGATACAATTGGAGAGATTACTAGTATCAACGAAGGTAAGCAAGTTCTTACTATTAACGTTGAAATGTTTGGCCGTGAAACACCGGTCGAAATTGATTTCACAGACGTGAAATTAATGTAACAATTAAGGTCTACATAGGTAGACAGCCTATTTCGGGCGTGGGAGACCGCAGAATATAAGATGTTTCATAGTACTTATATTCTTAAGTTAAAGATTATAGCGGTCGCCAATTACCACATTATTTTTAGGAGGTGCCACTATGGCAAAGAAAGTAACAGGTTATATTAAATTACAGATCCCTGCAGGCAAGGCAACACCAGCACCACCAGTTGGTCCAGCACTTGGTCAGCACGGAGTTAATATCGTAGAATTTACTAAGCAGTTCAACGCAAAGACAGCAGATCAGGGCGATTTAATCATCCCTGTAGTAATTACTGTTTATGCTGATAGAAGCTTTAGTTTTATTACAAAGACACCACCAGCAGCAGTTCTTCTTAAGAAGGCTTGCAACATTAAGTCAGGTTCAGGCGTACCTAACAAGACTAAGGTTGCTACAATTAAGAGATCTGAAGTTCAGAAGATCGCAGAGCTTAAGATGCCAGATTTAAATGCTGCATCAATTGAAGCAGCTACTTCAATGATCGAAGGAACAGCTAAGAGTATGGGTATTGTTGTAGAGGACTAATTAGTCTTTAGTTAACAAACTTACACAAGCTATTTAGAAACAGCTCTTTATCACTTTATGTGAATTGCAGGAGCAAAATACAACATATATCACATACCGATATATGTGGGAGGAAAGTTAATCCTTCCGTTATTACCACTAGGAGGTTTATATAATGAAAAGAGGAAAGAAATATGTAGAAGCAGCCAAGAATATTGACCGCGCTACATTATATGATGCAACAGAAGCAGTTTCATTAGTTAAGAAGACTGCAGTTGCTAAGTTTGATGAGACAATCGAAGCACATATCAGAACAGGTTGTGACGGACGTCACGCTGAGCAGCAGATCAGAGGTGCTGTTGTTCTTCCACACGGAACAGGTAAGACTGTAAAGGTTTTAGTATTCGCTAAGGGTGCAAAGGCTGATGAAGCTTTAGCAGCAGGCGCTGATTTCGTAGGAGCTGAGGAATTAGTTCCAAAGATCCAGAACGATGGTTGGTTTGATTTTGACGTAGTTGTTGCTACACCTGATATGATGGGTGTTGTTGGTCGTCTCGGTAGAGTACTTGGTCCTAAGGGCTTAATGCCAAACCCTAAGGCTGGTACAGTTACTATGGACGTAACAAAGGCTGTTAATGATATCAAGGCTGGTAAGATTGAGTACCGTCTTGATAAGACAAATATCATTCACGTGCCAATTGGTAAGGCTTCTTTCACAGAAGAGCAGTTATCAGACAACTTCCAGGCTATTATGGATGCAATCGTTAAGGCTAAGCCAGCAACACTTAAGGGTCAGTATTTAAGAAGTGTAGTTTTAACTTCTACAATGGGTCCTGGTGTTAAGGTTTCAACAGCTAAGTATGTTGGTTAATTTTTAACGCTTGACAACCTATATATTTTGATAGTATACTATCACACGTTGGTAATTAACTTATTGTTAATTAACATATATTATTGCCCTAAGACAGTGAGTCCGTAAGGTTAAAGGTTAAACGCTCGCCGAGGAAAGAAATTAAGATTATTATGTAATTTCAAGTCCTTCTGTCTTAATGGCAGAAGGGCTTTTTTCTTTACTTTCATGAGGCAATTCCCCGTTATATAACGGAAAGAATCTAAATAGGAGGTAAAATTTAATGGCAAAGGTAGAACTTAAAGCACCTATCGTAGACGAAATTAAGGCTAACTTAGATGGCGCTTGTGGCGTTGTTTTAGTTAACTACCAGGGTTTAACTGTTGCTGAAGATACAGAACTTCGTAAGCAGTTAAGAGAAGCTGGTGTAGTTTACAAGGTTTATAAGAACACTTTAGTTAAGAGAGCAATTGCTGGTACAGAATTCGAGAACTTCACAGAGTTACTTGATGGTACTAACGCTATTGCAATTTCTAAGGACGATGCTACAGCTCCAGCAAGAGTTTTAGCTAAGTTCGCAGAAAAGGCAGAAGCACTTGAGTTAAAGGCAGCTGTTGTTGAAGGTACATTTTATGATAAGGATGGCGTTAAGGTTATCGCAAGCATCCCTTCAAGAGAAGAACTTCTCAGCAAGTTACTTGGCTCTATGCAGTCACCTATTACAAACTTCGCTCGTGTTATTAAGCAGATTGCTGAACAGAACGAAAACGGTGCAGCTTAATTTAGCTGTTGGATAGTGAGCAAGCATTAGTTTGCAAGTTATTAGATACGTGAGTTGGTAGCAAGTCTACTAACAACTATCAGAGATATTTATAAATCGTGGCATTGACCACAACTATAAGAAAAGGAGATTTAGTGATTATGACAACACAGGAAATTATTGAAGTAATCAAGGGTTTATCAGTTTTAGAATTAAATGATTTAGTTAAGGCATGTGAAGAAGAGTTCGGCGTATCTGCAGCAGCAGGCGTTGTAGTTGCAGCAGCAGGTGCTGGCGCAGCAGCAGAAGAAAAGACAGAATTCGACGTTGAGTTAACAGCTGGTTCAGGCGTTGGCGTTATCAAGGTTGTTCGTGAAGTAACAGGTCTTGGCTTAAAGGAAGCTAAGGATATGGTTACAGCAGCTCCTAAGGTAATCAAGGAAGGCGCTTCTAAGGAAGAAGCTGAAGAAATCAAGAAGAAGCTTGAAGATGCAGGTGCTACAGTTACATTAAAGTAATTTCACTTGAACATTCTAGTTGAAACTATGATATAATTATTAAGAGCCCAACGATGAGCTAGCTCTCGATTGGGCTCTTTTATTTTGACTAGTAATTAAATAAAAAACGGAGGTCCTGCTTGATATGAAATCTGTAGATTATTATAATGATTTACCATATAAGGTTAGAATCATTCCGAACAAAACAAAGGACACATTTACTGTGGCTTACCCAGAACTTCCAGAGGTGGTAAGCGAAGGAAAGACTATTGAAGAAGCCCTTAACAAAGCAAAAAAGGCGAAGTATGAGTGGCTTTCATTAGCAGTTAAAAACGGAACAAAAATTGTGGAGCCAGATTAATGGCAAAACAAGTTATAATACATTTTCTAAAAAGTACTGCAGTTATTGCGAATCTAATTTAGCGGGGTAACGTAATGCAGTACTTATTCTATAAAAATAATTCTTAAAAAATCCCTATGTTGGTATTGACTAACTTGACTTATTGTGATAATATGGACAATGCACTATTGTGGTATTTGTGTCTATTTGACACTATCAATTGATGATAAACCACATTTGCGAAATAAACACAAGGGGTGAAACGTCAATGGAAAAGAACAGATTACGCCCAGTAAAGTCAGGCAAATCAATGCGCATGAGTTTTTCTAGAACTAAGGAAGTTCTTGAAATGCCTAACCTTATTGAGGTCCAGAAGGATTCTTATCAGTGGTTCTTGCGCGAAGGCTTAAAAGAGGTCTTTGATGACATATCTCCAATTGCAGACTACAACGGTAGATTGAGTCTCGAATTTGTAGATTATGAATTGTGCGAGGATGAAGTAAAGTATTCCATCGAAGAGTGTAAAGAAAGAGATGCAACATATGCAGCTCCACTTAAAGTCAAAGTCAGACTTCACAATAAAGAAAGTGAAGAAATTAGTGAACATGAAATTTTCATGGGTGATCTTCCTTTAATGACTAGAACAGGAACTTTTGTAATTAATGGTGCTGAGCGAGTTATCGTAAGCCAGTTAGTACGTTCACCTGGAATATATTATGACATTCAGAAGGATAAGTACGGTAAGATTTTCCTTTATAGCGCTCAGGTTATTCCTAATAGAGGTGCATGGTTAGAGTATGAAACAGATGCTAACGATGTATTCTATGTTAAGGTTGACCGTAATAAGAAAGTACCTATTACAGTTCTTATTAGAGCAATGGGTGTTAACACTAACGCCGAAATTATAGATATTTTTGGTGAGGAACCAAAGCTTCTTGCTACTATGGAGAAGGATTCTTCTTCTAATTATCAGGAAGGTATTCTTGAATTATATAAGAAATTAAGACCAGGAGAGCCATTATCAGTAGAAAGTGCTGAATCGCTTATTCATGGTATGTTCTTCGACCCTAGAAGATACGATCTTGCTAGAGTTGGTAGATATAAATTTAATAAGAAGTTATCTTTCAGAAGCAGACTTAATGGTCAGGTTTTAGCTGAAGATGTTCTTGATCTTAATGGTAATGTTATCGCTAAGGCTGGTGAGACAGTTACTAGAGAATTAGCTCAGGAAATTCAGGATGCTGCCGTTGCTTCTGTATTTGTCAGCGTTGAAATTAAGAGCTTTGATGGCTCTGTTTCTAATAGAACAGTTAAGGTTTTATCAAACCGTGCTGTAGATATCCGCAAGTGGGTAGATATTTCAGATGAAGAAGCTAAGGAATTAGGCGTTACTGAAGCTGTATATTATCCAGTACTTGAGCAGATTTTATCAGAGAATTCTGATATTGAAGATATTAAGGATGCAATTGAGAAGAATATTGCTGACTTAGTTCCTAAGCATATTACAGTAGAAGATATTTTTGCTTCTATTAACTATAACATGCACTTAGAGTACGGCGTTGGTACAAAGGATGATATTGATCACCTTGGTAACAGACGTATTAGAGCTGTAGGTGAATTATTACAGAACCAGTTTAGAATTGGTATCTCTAGAATGGAAAGAGTTGTTCGTGAAAGAATGTCAACTCAGGACCTTTCTGGTATTTCACCACAGTCATTAATTAATATTAAGCCTGTAACAGCTGCTATTAAGGAATTCTTTGGTAGTTCACAGTTGTCACAGTTCATGGATCAGAATAACCCATTAAGTGAGATTACTCATAAGAGACGTCTTTCTGCCTTAGGTCCTGGTGGTCTTTCAAGAGATCGTGCAGGTTTCGAGGTTCGAGATGTACACTATACTCACTATGGTAGAATGTGTCCTATCGAGACACCTGAAGGTCCTAACATCGGTCTTATTAACTCATTAGCTTCTTATGCTAGAATTAACGATTATGGTTTCGTTGAGGCTCCATATCGTATCGTTGATAAGTCTGATCCTAAGAATCCTAGAGTAACTAATGAAGTTAGATACTTCACAGCTGATGAAGAAGATGATTTCCATGTTGCTCAGGCTAATGCTGAAATCGACGAAGATGGTTACTTTGTTCGTAATACAGTTTCTGGTAGATTTAGAGAAGAAACTTCTCAGTTTGCTAAGGAACAGATTGATTTAATGGATGTATCTCCTAAGATGGTCTTCTCAGTTGCTACATCTATGATTCCATTCCTTCAGAATGATGACTGTACTCGTGCCTTAATGGGTTCTAACATGCAGCGTCAGGCAGTACCTCTTCTTATGACAGAAGCACCAGTTATTGGTACAGGTATTGAGAACAAGACTGCAGTTGACTCAGGTGTTTGTGTAGTTGCTGAGGAAGATGGTGTTGTATTATTATCTGAATCTAACAGAATAGTTGTTAGAGAATTAGATGGTAATGTAAGAGAATACAAGTTAACAAAGTATTCAAGATCTAACCAGTCTAACTGTTACAACCAGAGACCTATCGTATTTAAGAACGATGAGGTTAAGAAGGGTGATGTAATCGCTGATGGTCCTTCAACATCTAATGGTGAAATTGCCTTAGGTAAGAACCCTCTTATCGGTTTCATGACTTGGGAAGGTTATAACTACGAGGATGCTGTACTTCTTAGTGAGCGTCTTGTTAGAGATGATGTTTATACATCAATTCATATTGAAGAATATGAAACAGAAGCTAGAGATACTAAGCTTGGACCAGAAGAAATCACAAGAGATTTACCTTCAACTGCTGCAGAAGCTGTTAAGGATCTTGATGAGAATGGTATCATTCGTATTGGTGCTGAGGTTCGTGCTGGTGATATCTTGGTTGGTAAGGTTACACCTAAGGGTGAAACAGAACTTACTGCTGAAGAGAGATTACTTAGAGCTATCTTTGGTGAGAAGGCTAGAGAAGTTAGAGATACTTCACTTAAGGTACCTCATGGTGCATACGGAATTATCGTGGGCGTTAAGGTATTTACAAGAGAGAACGGTGATGAATTAGCTCCTGGAGTTAACAAGTCAGTTCGTATCTACATCGCTCAGAAGAGAAAGATTGGCGTTGGTGATAAGATGGCCGGTCGTCATGGTAACAAGGGTGTTGTTTCAAGAGTTCTTCCTGTTGAAGATATGCCATATCTTCCAAATGGTCGTCCTCTTGATATCGTGCTTAACCCATTAGGTGTACCTTCACGTATGAATATCGGACAGGTCCTTGAAATTCATTTAAGTTTAGCTGCTAAGGTTTTAGGCTTTAACATTTCTACACCTGTATTTGATGGTGCTGATGAAAATGATATTACTGAAACATTACAGCTTGCTAATGACTACGCTAATACTCCATTCGATGCTAAGGAATTAAAGGAATGGAAAGAAGATGCTGAAAAGCAGGGTGAGGAATTACCTAGCGATTTAGTAACATTTGAAGATAAATATAAGGATGTTCTTACAGAGGAAGTATTTGACTACCTTTCAAAGAACAGAGATCATAGAGCTGAGTGGAGAGGTGTTCCAATCGGTAGCGATGGTAAGGTAAGACTCCGTGACGGTAGAACTGGTGAATTCTTCGATAGCCCAGTTACAATCGGTTTCATGCACTACTTAAAGTTACACCATTTAGTAGATGATAAGATTCACGCTCGTTCAACAGGTCCTTATTCACTTGTAACTCAGCAGCCACTTGGTGGTAAGGCTCAGTTCGGTGGACAGAGATTCGGTGAAATGGAAGTTTGGGCTCTTGAAGCTTATGGTGCTGCATATACACTTCAGGAAATCTTAACAGTTAAGTCTGATGATGTTGTTGGACGTGTTAAGACATACGAAGCTATTATTAAGGGTGAGAATATTCCTGAACCAGGTATCCCTGAATCATTCAAGGTATTACTTAAGGAATTACAGTCACTTGCACTTGATGTAAGAGTTCTTGATGCAGATAATAACGAAGTTAAGCTCCTTGAGAGTTCTGAATACGAAGTTACTGACTTTAAGAAGGTCTTAGATGATGGTAACTACAGAAGAAACTCTAGAGAACAGGAAGCTGAATATGCTAAGGCTGGTTCAACTATTCAAGAAATAGGTGAAGATGGTTTTGAAGATGCTACTGATGTAGATGATAGCTTTGATGACGATAGTTTTGATGAAGCTGATGATTACGGTGACGGTAGCGAAGAATAAAGAGAAGGGAGCACTATAATGGCAGAGAATTTAAAGAGCAATAAGTCTTTAAAATTTGACAAGATTCAGATTAAGCTTGCATCTCCTGAAACAATTAAGGAATGGGCTCGTCGTAGTGATGGTTACTACGGTGAGGTAACTAAACCTGAAACTATCAATTACAGAACACTCAAGCCTGAAAGAGATGGTTTATTCTGTGAGAAAATATTTGGACCTAGTAAAGACTGGGAATGCCACTGCGGTAAGTACAAGAAGATCAAAGATAAGGGTATTATCTGTGATAAGTGTGGCGTAGAAGTTACTAAGGCATCTGTACGTAGAGATCGTATGGGTTACATTCACTTAGCAGCTCCTGTATCACATATCTGGTACTTTAAGGGTATTCCAAGTAGAATGGATCTTATCCTTGATATCGGTCCTAAGAACTTAGAGAAGGTGCTTTATTTTGCATCTTACATTGTAATTGACCCAGGTGAAACAGACATTCCATTTAAGAAGATTTTATCTGAGACAGAATATAGAGAATTATATGATCAGTATGGCAATACTTTCAGAGTAGGTATGGGTGCTGAAGCTATCCTTGAACTTCTTTCAATGGTTAACCTTGAAGAAGAAGCTGAAAAGCTTAAGGAAGAGTTAGCAACTACAACTTCTCAGAAGGCTGCTAGACTTATCAAGAGAATTGAGGTTTTTGAAGCATTTATTAGTGCTGGTCAGAAGCCTGAATGGATGATCTTAACAGAGATTCCAGTAATCCCACCAGATTTAAGACCTATGGTTCAGTTAGATGGTGGTAGATTTGCTACTTCAGATCTTAATGATCTTTATAGAAGAATTATCAACAGAAATAACCGTCTTGCTCGTTTATTAGAGCTTGGCGCTCCTGAGATTATCGTTCGTAACGAAAAGAGAATGCTTCAGGAAGCTGTTGATGCACTTATTGATAACGGTCGTCGTAATGGTCGTCCTGTTACAGGTCCTGGCAACAGAGCTCTTAAGTCATTATCAGACTTATTAAAGGGTAAGCAGGGTCGTTTCAGACAGAACTTACTTGGTAAGCGTGTCGATTACTCTGGACGTTCAGTTATCGTTGTTGGACCAGAACTTAAGATTTATCAGTGTGGTCTTCCAAAGGAAATGGCTATCGAATTATTCAAGCCATTCGTTATGAGAGAATTAGTAAGACGTGGTCTTGCTGACAATATTAAGAAAGCTAAGAAGAGCGTAGAACATCTTGAAACAGAAGTATGGGATGTATTAGAGGACGTTATTAAAGAACATCCAGTAATGCTTAACCGTGCTCCTACACTTCATAGACTTGGTATTCAGGCATTCGAACCTATCCTTGTAGAAGGTAAGGCTATTAAGTTACATCCACTTGTTTGTACAGCCTTCAATGCCGATTTCGATGGTGATCAGATGGCTGTCCATCTTCCATTAACTGTTGAAGCTCAGGCTGAGTGTAGATTTATGTTACTCTCACCTAACAACTTACTTAAGCCTTCAGATGGTGGTCCAGTTGCCGTTCCTTCACAGGATATGGTACTTGGTATTTACTACTTAACACAGGAAAGACCTGGTGCTAAGGGTGAAGGTAAGTTCTTTAAGAGTACTAACGAAGCTATCTTAGCTTATGAGAATGGTGTAATTACACTCCATTCAAAGATTTTAGTTCATGTAACTAAGAAGGATGCTAACGGAAACGAAGTATCTGGTAACGTTGAAACTACACTTGGTAGATTATTATTCAACGAAATCCTTCCTCAGGATTTAGGCTATGTTGATAGATCTAAGGAAGAAAATTTCCTTCTTCCTGAAGTTGATTTCCATGTAGGTAAGAAGCAGCTTAAGGACATCTTACAGCATGTTATTAATACACATGGTACAACAACAACAGCAGAGGTATTAGATGATATTAAGGCAATGGGTTATAAGTATTCTACTAGAGCGGCTATGACAGTTTCTATTTCAGAAATGACAGTGCCACCTATTAAGAAGCAGCTTATTGCTGAAGCTGAAGCTAAGGTTGAACAGATTACAAGAAACTACAACCGAGGACGTTCAACTGATGAAGAAAGACATAAGAATGTAATTAGAGTATGGCAGGAAACTGATGATAAGTTAAAGGATGCCCTTCTTGAAGGTCTTGATAAGTATAACAACATCTTCATGATGGCCGATTCAGGTGCCAGAGGTTCTAACCAGCAGATTAAGCAGTTAGCTGGTATGCGTGGTTTGATGGCCGATACATCAGGTAACACTATCGAACTTCCTATCAAGTCTAACTTCCGTGAAGGTCTTGATGTACTTGAATATTTCATTTCTGCCCATGGTGCTCGTAAGGGTCTTTCTGATACAGCCTTAAGAACAGCCGATTCAGGTTACTTAACAAGACGTCTTGTTGATGTATCTCAGGATCTTATTATTAGAGAAACTGATTGTTCTGAAGGTAAGGCAATTCCTGGTATGTATGTTTACTCATTTGTTAATGAGAGATCATCACATTCAGGTTCTAAGGAAGATATCCTTGAGCCATTACAGGAAAGAATTACAGGTAGATACTTAGCTGAAGATATCGTTGATCCAGAAACTGGTGATATCATTGTTAAGGCTAACCACCTCGTAACACCAAAGAGAGCTGAAGCTATTTGTAAGACAGGCGTTAAGCAGGTTAAGATTAGAACAATCCTTACTTGCCGTTCACATATTGGTGTTTGTGCTAAGTGTTATGGTGCAAACCTTGCAACAGGTCAGACAGTACAGGTTGGTGAAGCAGTTGGTATTATCGCTGCTCAGTCAATCGGTGAACCTGGTACACAGCTTACTATGAGAACATTCCATACTGGTGGTGTTGCTGGTGATAACATTACACAGGGTCTTCCTAGAGTAGAAGAACTTTTCGAAGCTAGAAAGCCTAAGATGTTAGCTGTTCTTGCTGAATTTGGTGGTACAGTAAGTATCAACAAGACAGAAAAGAAGGAAGAGATTATCATCACTGATGATGAAGGTAACTCTAAAGCATATCCATTATCAAAGGATACTAGACGTAAGGTTGAAGAAGGTCAGGTTGTTAAGAAGGGTGAAGAAATCACAGAAGGTTCTGAAAACCCACATGATATCGTAAGAATCTTAGGCGTTAGAGCTGTTCAGGATTATATCCTTAGAGAAGTTCAGAGCGTTTATAGAATTCAGGGTGTTGATATCAACGATAAGCATATCGAACTTATTGTTCGTCAGATGCTTAAGAAGATCGTTATCGATGAGCCAGGTGATTCAGATTTCTTACCAGGTTCTACAGTAGAAACTATAGAATTTACAGAAACTAATGAACAGTTAGAGGCTGAAGGTAAGAGAACTGCTACAGGTACACCTATTATCTTAGGTATTACTAAGGCTTCACTTGCAACTAATTCATTCCTTTCAGCTGCTTCATTCCAGGAAACTACAAAGGTTCTTACTGATGCAGCTATTAATGGTAAGGTCGATCCACTTATCGGTCTTAAGGAAAATGTTATTATTGGTAAGTTAATCCCAGCTGGTACAGGTATGAAGAGATATCAGAATGTACAGCTTGATACAGGTCTTGATTATGAAGAGCCTGTTGAGGAGATTGCAGTTTCAGAGGATGCTGATGCAACAGAAGAAATCGCAGTAACTGAAGAGTAATAATAATTAATATAATTTATAATAAAGGTGTTTTAGTTTTCTAAAACACCTTTATTTAAAATAAAAAGAAATCATGAGGAAAAAAATTATTTTATAATGTTTTCCAATAAATAATGTGGGATTTACAAAAAATCACAAATAATTGTTATCTAAACTAAATATATACACTTGACATATATAGTGGAAAATAATATAATTTTAGGGCGTGCCAAATAGGTATGCCCTATTTTGATGCGCGACATTCTTAGTGAATTACTAAGATGCAACCAAAATTTATTCTAATTCCGGGAGGTGAAATACGAATGCCTACATTTAACCAGTTAGTAAAGCAGGGAAGAAAGTCAGCTGCTAAGAAGTCTACAGCACCAGCTCTTCAGAAGGGATATAACTCACTTCAGAAGAAGACTACAGACATTTCAGCACCACAGAAGAGAGGTGTGTGTACAGCAGTTAAGACAGCAACACCTAAGAAGCCTAACTCAGCTCTTAGAAAGATTGCCAGAGTACGTCTTTCTAATGGTATCGAAGTAACATCTTACATCCCAGGTGAAGGTCATAACCTTCAGGAACACTCAGTTGTTCTTATCAGAGGTGGAAGAGTAAAGGATTTACCAGGTACAAGATATCATATCATCAGAGGTACACTTGATACAGCAGGTGTAGCTAAGAGAAGACAGGCTCGTTCTAAGTATGGTGCTAAGAGACCTAAGGACGCTAAGTAATTAAGTCTTTTGATACCAACCGAGCTATCGGTAAATTTTAATAATCTACATAAGTAGATTAAGTAACAGCACTTATGTGCAATGAATAGTCGTAAGACATTTAACGAACATAAATTTATTATTGTGCCGGAGTTAGATTAATCCACGGTTGCAGATTAAGATAGACGGCGCGTACACGAATTTTTGTGAGTACCTATGAATTAATTATTATTAAGGAGGGAAGAACCGTGCCACGTAAAGGACATACTGTAAAAAGAGATGTATTAGCAGATCCTATTTACAATAACAAGGTGGTTACAAAGCTTATCAACAACGTTATGCTTGATGGTAAGAGAGGCGTAGCCCAGAAGATTGTATACGGAGCATTTGAAAAGGTAGCAGCTAAGAGCGATAAGCCAGCTTTAGAGGTTTTTGAAGAGGCTATGAACAACATCATGCCAGTTCTCGAAGTTAAGGCTAGACGTATCGGTGGTGCTACATATCAGGTACCAATCGAAGTTAAGCCTGAAAGAAGACAGGCATTAGCACTTCGTTGGATTACAACTTTCTCTAGATCTAGAGGCGAGAAGACTATGGAAGAAAGACTCGCTAACGAGATTCTTGATGCAGCTAACAACACAGGTGCATCTGTAAAGAGAAAAGAAGATATGCACAAGATGGCAGAAGCAAACAAGGCTTTTGCTCATTACAGATTTTAATTAAAACGGAGGGATATAAGCAATGGCAGGAAGACAATATCCACTTGATAGAACAAGAAATATTGGTATCATGGCTCATATCGATGCCGGTAAGACTACTCTAACAGAGCGTATCTTATACTACACAGGTGTTAATTATAAGATCGGTGAAACATACGAAGGTACTGCTACAATGGACTGGATGGAGCAGGAGCAGGAAAGAGGTATCACAATTACTTCAGCTGCTACAACATGCCACTGGACATTACAGGAGCAGGCTAAGCTTAAGAAGGGCGCTTTAGAGCATAGAATTAACATCATTGATACTCCAGGTCACGTTGACTTCACAGTAGAAGTAGAACGTTCATTAAGAGTACTTGATGGTGCTATCGGTGTATTCGATGCAAAGGGTGGTGTTGAGCCACAGTCAGAAAATGTATGGCGTCAGGCTGATACATATGGAGTTCCAAGAATGGCATTCGTTAATAAGATGGATATTCTTGGTGCTAATTTCCCTAACACAGTTAAGGAAATTGGAACAAAGTTAGGCAAGAATGCTGTAGTTATTCAGTTACCTATCGGTAAGGAAGACTACTTTAAGGGTATTATTGACCTTTTCGAAATGAAAGCCTATATTTACAATGATCAGAAGGGTGAAGATATCTCAATCGTAGATATCCCTGATGATATGAAGGATGAGGCAGAAATCGCTCATACTGAATTAGTTGAGAAGATTGCTGAATTAGATGATGATCTTATGGAGAAGTATCTTGAAGGCGAAGAATTAGGAATCGATGAGATGAAGAAGGTTCTTCGTAAGGGTACTATTGAAGGTACAGCTATTCCAGTTTGTTGTGGTTCAGCTCACCAGAATAAGGGTATTCAGAAGCTTCTTGATGCAGTTATCGAATTCATGCCAGCTCCTACAGATGTACCTGATATTAAGGGTACAGACATGGAAGGTAACGAATTAACAGTTAAGTCTTCAGATGATGAGCCTTTTGCAGCTCTTGCATTCAAGATTATGACTGATCCATTCGTTGGTAAGTTAGCATTCTTTAGAGTATATGCTGGTACATTAAACTCAGGTTCTTATGTACTTAATGCTACTAAGGATAAGAAGGAAAGAGTTGGTCGTATCCTTCAGATGCATGCTAATAAGAGAGAAGAAATCGATAAGGTTTATGCAGGTGATATTGCAGCTGCTGTAGGTCTTAAGGTTACTTCAACTGGTGATACAATTTGTGATGAACAGCATCCAGTTATCTTAGAGTCTATGGAATTCCCAGAGCCAGTTATTGAGCTTGCTATCGAGCCAAAGACTAAGGATGCTCAGGGTAAGATGGGTGAAGCTTTAGCTAAGCTTGCTGAAGAAGATCCTACATTCCGTGCTCACACAGATCAGGAAACAGGTCAGACAATTATCGCTGGTATGGGTGAATTACACCTTGAAATCATCGTTGATAGACTTCTCCGTGAATTTAAGGTAGAAGCTAACGTAGGTGCTCCTCAGGTTGCTTACAAGGAATGCTTTACTAAGGCAGTTGATGTTGATAGTAAGTATGCTAAGCAGTCAGGTGGTCGTGGTCAGTACGGTCACTGTAAGGTTAAGTTTGAACCTATGGATGCTAACGGTGATGAATTATTCAAGTTCGAGTCAGCAGTAGTTGGTGGTGCTATTCCTAAGGAATATATTCCAGCTGTTGGTGAAGGTATTGAAGAAGCTGCACAGGCTGGTATCCTTGCTGGATTCCCAGTTCTTGGTGTTAAGGCAACTGTTTACGATGGTTCTTACCATGAAGTCGATTCTTCAGAAATGGCATTCCACATCGCTGGTTCTATGGCTTTCAAGGAAGCTATGGCTAAGGCAGCTCCTGCTATCTTAGAGCCTATTATGAAGGTTGAAGTTACAATGCCTGAGGAATACATGGGTGATGTAATTGGTGATTTAAATTCACGTCGTGGACAGATCGAAGGTATGGAAGATATCGGTAATGGTAAGCTTGTAAAGGCTTATGTACCACTTTCAGAAATGTTTGGTTATTCAACAGATCTTCGTTCTTCAACACAGGGTCGTGGTAACTACTCAATGTTCTTTGAGAAGTATCAGCAGGCTCCAAAGTCAATTCAGGATAAGGTTATTGCAGCTCACGCAAAGTAATATAAATTTCCTGTAACATTAGTTAATAAAAACCTTTTGGTTTTATTATATAGTGTATAAATTACAAGATGGAGGCAAGCCTTCATCTTGTAATAAAGATATTTGACAATAATCCCAATAAATTATTGTTGAAAAAATTTCAGAAATGAAATATAATATATATCAGCTATGATAATCCCGAAATTCGGGCAACTAATCAAAGTTGGTTATTATTAAGGAGGATTTTAAATAATGGCAAAGGCTAAATTTGAAAGAACAAAACCACATTGTAACATTGGTACAATCGGACACGTTGATCACGGTAAGACAACATTAACAGCTGCTATCACAAAGACTCTTCATGAGAGACTTGGTACAGGTGAAGCTGTTGCATTTGAAAATATTGATAAGGCTCCAGAAGAAAGAGAAAGAGGTATCACAATCTCTACTGCTCACGTTGAGTACGAAACAGAGAAGAGACACTACGCTCACGTTGACTGTCCAGGCCATGCTGATTATGTAAAGAACATGATCACAGGTGCTGCTCAGATGGATGCTGGTATCTTAGTAGTTGCTGCTACTGATGGTGTTATGGCTCAGACAAGAGAACATATCCTTCTTTCAAGACAGGTTGGTGTTCCTTACATCGTAGTATTCATGAACAAGTGTGATATGGTTGATGATCCAGAACTTCTTGAATTAGTAGATATGGAAATCAGAGAACTTCTTAACGAATATGACTTCCCAGGCGATGATACACCAATTATCCAGGGTTCAGCTCTTAAGGCTCTTGAAGATCCTAACTCAGAATGGGGCGACAAGATTCTTGAACTTATGCATACAATCGATGAGTATGTTCCAGATCCAGAAAGAGATACAGATAAGCCATTCCTTATGCCTATCGAAGATATCTTCTCTATCACAGGTCGTGGTACAGTTGCTACAGGTAGAGTAGAAAGAGGTATCCTTAAGGTTAACGAAGAAGTTGAAATCGTTGGTATCCATGAAGACATCCGTAAGGTTGTTGTTACTGGTATCGAAATGTTCAGAAAGCTTCTTGATGAAGCTCAGCCAGGTGATAACATTGGTGCACTTCTTAGAGGTGTTCAGAGAGACGAGATCCAGAGAGGTCAGGTTCTTTGTAAGCCAGGTTCAATCACACCACACCACAAGTTTACAGCTCAGGTTTACGTATTAACAAAGGACGAAGGTGGACGTCATACTCCATTCTTCAACAACTACAGACCACAGTTCTACTTCAGAACAACTGATGTTACTGGTGTTTGTGAATTAGCTGCTGGTACAGAAATGTGCATGCCTGGTGATAACGTAGAAATGACAGTTGAACTTATCCATAACGTAGCTATGGAGCAGGGTCTTCGTTTCGCTATCCGTGAGGGTGGTAGAACAGTTGGTTCTGGTGCTGTTGCAACAATCATTGAATAATTTTAAATCATTTAGACATAATTAGATTTAATATATATAATTTATAGTTCGGACGCCAAGGGGCTTGTAGTTTACTACAAGCCTCTTGTTTTTTTCTCTAATCTATCATATACTTATGCAGGAAATCCGATATAAAGAATGACTAGATTTGGGCTTGGCGCATAAGTTAAGTGCAGCCAATTAAAGCATATGGTCATTCATGGGTTGTTTACGTTGTATCCGCTTAGGGCGAGAACGACAGTAAGGAGGAGCAATATGAATAAGAACAAATTAAATGTTCGCAAGTTAGTTGAGTTAGGTGTATTAACAGCTATCATTCTTATTATGGCTTTTACACCACTAGGTTATTTAATGACACCATGGGGAATTCAGATTACTTTAATTGTAATTCCTGTTGCAGTTGGTGGAATTATTCTTGGACCTAAGGCAGGCGCTTTCTTAGGTTTAGTATTTGGTTTAACATCATTTTCACAGAGTTTTTCAAGCGTATTAGGACAGCAGATGTTACAGGTTAGTCCAGTAAAGACATTCATTTTATTAGTAGGTAACAGAATTTTAGTTGGTTTAATTCCAGCTTTGATCTATCTTGGATTTAGAAAGCTTAAGCTTAACAGGGCAGTGGCAATCACAATTTGCTGCTTCTTAACACCTATTACTAATACGGTTCTTTACATCGCAGGTAACTGGTTAATGTTTAAGGATACATGGTTAGGCAATGAGTCGTTAACTGGCGGTTATACTGGTAATGGCGGTTTTAGCTTACTCTTTTTCATGCTTGGTTTAGTAGCTGTAAACGGTATAGTAGAGGCTATTGCTTCAACTATTATTGGTTCTGCAGTTTGCCAGGCTCTAACACATACAGTTAATAAGACAGATACACCCATAAGTGCTAGCTATAAGGAAAGCGTAGCAAAGGATGTAGTTGATAATAAGAATTTAGGCGAGTCAGCTTAAAACTAAATGAATTTGTAATATAAGGAACAGCTAAATGTGCTAGAATAACAGTAGTAATTATTGTTATAACATTTGGCTGTTCTTTTTTGATAAAAATAATGCTTTAATAAATTAGGATGGCAATAAAGAAAGTTGATATAGGAATACATTTTCATAAAAAGGAGTTTATATGAGAGAGATTGATTTAATGGAGGTTGGCGGCTTTAAGGTTGGTCATTACACTGACGAAGAGGCGGCAACAGGATCAACAGTGATTTTATTTGATGAAATGTCACCCGCGGGAGTGGACATTAGAGGAGGCGGTCCAGCTTCTAGGGATTCGCAGATTTTAAATCCATTAATGGCGGCAAATGAAATTAATGGTGTTTTATTATCAGGGGGTAGCGCTTTCGGCCTTGATGCGGCTGGAGGTGTGCTTGAATATTTGTCAGAGAGAGGTATCGGCCTAGATGTGGGAGTTGCAAAGGTACCTTTGGTGCCGGAGGCTTGTATATTTGACCTTGGAGTTGGAAGAGCTGATGTTCGTCCAGGGAAGGATGCGGGTTACAAGGCTTGCGAGAACGCTAGTTACGAGAGCCCACAGAGAGGTAACGTGGGCGCTGGAACAGGTGCATCTGTGGGAAAATGTTGTGGCCCCGACAGAATGATGAAGTCCGGTTTAGGCACATTTGCAGTAGAATTAGGCGAGCTTAAAGTAGGTGCAATCGTGGCGGTTAACGCAGTTGGTGACGTTTATGAGAATGGCAAGGTTATCGCAGGCTTGATGAATAAAGATAGGACAGGGCTTGCAAGTTCTTTTGATGAAATATTATCATGGACTGAGAAGGCGTCTATGGGAAATGTAGGTGAGAGTGGTAAGATTGATTTCGCAGAGTCAAAGGCTTCCACTAATACTACAATTGGCTTGATTGTCACTAATGCCAAGTTTTCTAAGGCGATGCTTTGTAAGATTGCTGGTATGGCCCACAATGGTTATGCAAGAAGCATTAATCCGGTGCATAGCATGATGGATGGAGACAGTATTTATGCGGCTTCAACAGGAAATGTGGAGTCGGATGTTAATACAGTTGGCATGCTTGCAGCCTTCGTTATGGAGAAAGCTGTAATTGATGCGGTTAAGCAGGCAAAGCCAGCTTATGGGCTAAAGGCCTATGAGGATTTTGCAAACTAGGCTGAGCAGTAAGTGTGCGGGAAGCGTGTGAAGTGCAGCTAATCTAGGAAACAAAAGGTAAATTTTAGAAAGAGTCGTAATTAGGATTGCGGCTCTTTTTAGTACCATAAAAGTGTAGTTGTTAGAGAGTAATTAACTCTGACATCTGCACTTATTTTTTTGCAAGAAAATACAATAAGGAGAAGTGCCTTGTGACTTGCAGATATAAAAGATTGCGTACAATTTAAAATTTTAACTAAATAAGAAAAACTATCAATAAGGATTATTGACCTCCTAAATAATTTTATGTTATTATCTTACACGAACTCGAGTTAGTCTAGTTGAACGCAATTTAGTAATGTAAAACATGATTTAGATTGATTAAACTAAAAAACTTTAGGGATTCGTAACATTTTCATTACATTAAAAAAATAGGGAGGAAAAGATGAAAATCAATAAGATTTTAGCTACAGTACTTGCTTTAGTATTAGTAGCAGCAAGTATTCCTGCAGTTAGCGCAAAGGCTGCAGATGATTATGTTTATGGTACTTTAGCTTACCTTACATACGGAGAGTATTTCTCTAGCGAATTAGGGGATAGCGTAGCAGTAGCAGCAGATGGATACGACACTATCACAAGTGCTACAACATCAAAGTATAAGTCATTTGTTAACTCAGCTTACACTACAGACGAGTCAACAGGTGAGACATCTATTTACGGTATCAGCAATGTTCCAGTAAGAATTGAGAAGTCAGTTTATGAAGCAGCAGTAGCTGGCACAAATACAGCTGTTGCAGAGTTACTTAACAGAGGTTTTACAGTTTCTGATAGCGAATTATCAGTTTATAAGGAAATTTCAAGCGATGCATCAATTAGCGCTTATGTTGGTTTAACTAACAATGATGTTGCTGCAGATGAAGGCTCTTCAATTTCAACTGATTCAGTATGGGGTAACTATATCGTTTACATTTATGCAAATGATGGTTCAGCTCTTGATTCAGGTAAGAACATCGAAGGTGCTTATGTAACAACAACAGACGGTCAGTCTTATCCTTTATATCACTCAGCAAACCTTTGGTTCCAGGCTTATGAGTTCTCGTGGGCAGTTGAAGAAGACTTCACAGAGCCACACGGAAACAACCCTTACACAGCCTCTTTAACAGGTCTTACAGGTAAGACAATTAGCTCAGTAACTTACATCTTTAAGACAACAGATGAAAATGGTAATGCTACATTTTCAAAGAACACATACAATGTAGGTGCTTTAAAGGTTAAGGAGTTACTTGATGATTCATCAAGTGTAATTGCTACAGAGGCTAACAACACAAATAATAACACTTCTGATTTAACTGTGACAGCACCAGCAGGTTCTAACTACAGTGTTGCATCAGTAGATTCATTAACAGAAGGTACAGATTATACAGTAGCAGCAACAGATACAGGTTTTGCTATTACATTTGCAGAAAATGTAGCTGCTGGCGCTTACACAGTAACACTTACAGACGATAATTACGAAGATATGACAGTTAGCGTAGTTGTTTCAGCTAATGTATCAGAGGGCGATATTACAATCGAGAATAATGCATTAGTAATTAATAATGAAAATGTATCTCTTGCCGATTTCTTAGCAGCACTCTCATCTGCAACACTTACAGTAGATGGCACAACAATTAGCAATGGCGCAAGCGTGCTTTTTAACGTGGATGGCAGCGTTAACCTTGAAGCTAAGACATCAGGCCGTGGAGCTAAGACATTATTCCCAGAAACAGGTAGCTATGAAGTTGTATTAACTGTTCCAGGTTACGGTACAATCACAGGTACAGTTGTTAAGACAGAAGCTAGCGAAGAAAACAGTGAAGCAAGTGAAGTTGCAAACGATGAAGTTAATAATGGAGAGGTTGCAGCTGAAGAAGGCGATGTTGCATTAAATGGAACTAGCGAAACAACTACAGAAAAGACAAATACAAACGATTCAGCTAAGACATCAGTATTTGTAGTAGTTGCAATTCTTGCAGTAGCTGCTATTACAGGAGAAGAAATTCTTAGAAGAAAGAAGAGAGCATAAAATTTATATATAGTGGAGGAAAACTTTAATGGTTTTCATTGTTGGACTTATTTTAATGTGTGTGTTAGTTTGGCTCTTTGCAGATCAAATTAAGAAATACCCAGCTTACTTCTATGCTGGAGCTTTTATATTAACGGTTATATCTTATATTGTTTATAAAAATGTAACTATGCCAGAATTTGTAAAGACTTACCTTCTTGGTATCTTTACAACAGGAACATTAGGAATTGCAGGCTTTTATATCGTAATGTTTACAGGCGCCTTAAGAAATGGCAGCCCACTTATTAAGAAGCTTATGATGATTAGAGGAGAATTATCAATTCTTTCTTGCATCTTAATGTTTGCTCATCTTGCAATTTTTGGCCCATCCTACATTGGAATGGCAGCAAAGAACGCCAGTGTAATGTCAAAGAGTTTACTTGTAAGCATTATTTGCGGAACAGTGCTTCTAGTTCAAATGACCTACCTTGGTGTGACATCCGTTAAGGTGATTAGACGTAAGTTTAAGGCAAAGACTTGGAAGAAATTACAAAGAACAGCTTATCTCTTCTATTTCCTTACATACGTTCACGGGGTAACAATGCAGGCAACTAAGATTAAGTCAGCAGATAAGAGTGCTTTAGTTACTATTATTGCTTATAGCATTTTATTCTTTACATACGTAATTATGCGTGTGAGAAAAGCCTTACTTGCAAAATACAAGAAGGCAGATGCCCTTAAAGTGGCTAAATTCGATAAGATAGGCACATCTATTGCAGGAGTTCTTGCAGTGGCACTCCTTTGCCTTATTACAATCCCACAGTTTAGTGAGTACGCAGAGGCAAGCGAAAGAATTGAGGCTAGAAAGAAAGAGGCCGCAGAGCTTCAGGCAATGCTTGATGCCCTTGAGGAAGATGAAGAAGTGGCAGCTGATAGTGCTGAAAATGTAACAGGAGTAGCAGAGGAGAATGCATCAGAAGTAGCATCTTCAAGCGATGAAGCAAGTAGTGAAAATGCATCTACTACTGTAGATTCATCTAACGCAAGCTCAAGTAATTCAGCCTCAACAAACACATCAGGTTCAGCTAGCGCTAGTGCTGGTAGTACAGGCTCATCAAGCTCTGGCAGTTCAACAGGAAGTTCAGGCTCATCAAGCGCTGCTAGTTCAAGTGCAGGAAGTTCATCAGCTAGCCAAGGCTCTTCTTCATCCACAGGAAGCGCCCAGGCAGAAGCTACAAGAACCTATAAGGCAGATGGAAGCTATAGCGCATCAGCAACAGTTGAGGACTATGCATATCCAATCGTTGTTACAATCACAATCAGCAATGACAAGATTGTCTCAGCAACAGCCAACATAAGTGCAGCATCAGATTTGGATTATGATTTTGCAGAGATGGCTGCAGGCGGTTTATCAGCCAGCGGTTATAGCGCAGTTTCAGGTGCAACATATTCATCAGCGGCTATCCAGAAAGCATATGATGCAGCAGTAGCCAAGGCAAAGAATTAATAAGGTATAAGTTCACGTTAGAGGGTTTAGCAGTTGACACAAATATAATATTTATACTAAAATTTAATGCCAGTAGGGTAACTTACTGGCATTATCTTATGTAAACGATGTGACTTTCATATTTAATGTGAAAAGCAATAGATTAAAAAGAAAGGGATAGGACTACGTTTTGTAGCCAGGTGATTTAAAATGTTTACTTTATCGGAAATACTAAAAAGAAATTATAAGAGGCTAGGCAGTTTGCTGCTAGTGCTTTTGGTGTTTGCGATGAATTTAACAGCTTGTGCTAATTCGAAAACTAGTAGCAGTACCGGAACAGAGTCGGCTAGCCTATCAGAGTTACATTTTGACACAATCATGTCCATAAGTTTATATGGCAGTGACAAGGCGGCTTTGACAGAAATTATAAATGAGGCCTATGACGAGGTGGATAGATTAGAGTCCATCTTTAGCGCCCAGCTTGAAACTAGCGAGCTTTACAGTATAAATCAGGGGATTGCAAAAGGCCAGACAAGCTTTGTGATTTCTAAGGAGCTAACAGAGGTTATTGACTACGCCATTAAAGTAAATGAAGAGTCTAATGGGGCTCTTGATATTACTATTGGAAATTTAATTAATCTTTGGGGCATTGGTACAGATCACGAGAAACTACCAACTGATGATGAGATAGCAACAGCGCTTGTTGGCACTGGCTGTGAATACTTAAGCCTTGATAAGGAGACTAATACTTTAATGGTTTCCTCTGAAAATGTGCAGCTAGACCTTGGGGCTATTGCTAAGGGCTACGCAGCAGATCTAATAAAGGAGCTGATATTAGCTAAGGATTCAAGCGTGGTGGGCTTGCTAGATTTTGGTGGCAACATCATGACTATTGGTTCAAAGCCTGATGGCAGCAATTGGAAGGTGGGCATTACAGACCCTCTTGATTCCACTAGCGTTTACGGCGGGGTTAGTGTCTCTGACCTTTGCGTGGTCACTTCTGGTAATTACGAGAGATATTTTGAGGAAAATGGAGTGCGCTACCACCACATCTTAGATGCCGCAAGCGGCTACCCTGCAGATAAGGGTATCATTAGCTCATCTATTATTGGGGCTTCCTCAATTGAGTGTGACGCCCTTTCAACTGCATGTTACTGCCTTGGGGTAGAGGATGCACTTGCTTTGATAAACTCCCTTGATGGCGTGGAGTGTGTGCTAATTGATAATGATGGAAATTATTATACTAGTGATGGAATCGGGGACTATAATTTTACAAAGGCAGAGTAAGGCCGGCGCCTGTGATGCGTGGTCTGGCGCCGCCGGCTCTATCGGCGTGCCTTGACGTAAACTGTGGTTAGCATCATCTGTGCGCCGCCCATGTGACCGGCGCCGCTCTTGTAAAAAGCGCCGCCCTAGCAACTGGCGCCGCAGTTTGCACCTGCCCAAATTTAGAAAGGAGATAATATGGATTTGAATAAAAAGGACATGAAGAAAGCAGACAGCTCTAAAGATAAATCTAAAGCTAGCTCTAAGAAAATCGCAATTATATTATCTCTTCTAATCCTTGTAATTGGACTTGGGGCGGGGCTTAGCCTTTATATAATGAACAGGGAAGCGACAGATGGCAGCTATGCCTACATTTACCAAAACAACGAACTTATTAAAGTGGTAGACCTAACCAACGTGAAGGAAGACTACGAATTTAGAATCGACTCAGAGGACGGGGGTTATAATATTGTAAAGGTAACAACAGATGGCAGCATCGGAATCATAGAGGCATCTTGTCCAGATCACGTCTGCATGAACACAGGCTTTATAAGAAATGGCCTAGTTCCCATAACTTGCCTACCAAATGAACTCGTAATTGAGGTTAAGAATTCTAAAGAGGATAGTAATCTTGAATACGATGGGGTTGCCCAGTAAGGAGTTTTTATGTCAGTTAGAAAAATCACATTGTTAGCCCTATATACAACTATAGCCCTAACAATTTTTGTAATAGAATCAGCAATACCAACAGTTGTGCCAATTCCCGGAGTGAAACTTGGCCTATCTAATATAGTGACACTTTTTGTAATAAAACGACATGGAGCAAAGGAGGCGGCTATCGTCCTTATAATGAGAGTAATACTTGCCTCAATATTTGCAGGACAAATAGTATCCTTTACATACTCCATTGCCGGTGGCTTTTTGTGCCTAATTGTAATGGCAATTATAAACTTTATTCTAAGAGGCGAGTTTTTATTTATAACTAGCGTCTTTGGTGCCATTGCCCACAACGTAGGTCAGATTCTTGCAGCATTTTTTGTTTTGAAAATGTCTGGCATCTTCGCCTACATTCCTTTCCTTATAATTAGCGGTATCATTACCGGCTTGTTTACAGGCTTTGCCTGCTACTTTGCAGAAAAGAAGATTCCAAGGAAGCTGACTAATGAGCTTAAGTAGAGGGTAAGCTAGAAAATACAGTTAGATAAAGTTATGATATAAATATAGAAGTAAAATAAAGAAGATAAATATAGAGGAAAATCCCTATCACAGTAATTTTGTGATAGGGATTTTTAAGTTCATTTAATTCTAAAATTAATATTTGTATTTAAATTACCGACGATTAAGCATTTTCAAAACGTCCACTAGCGCCGCAAGGAAGCACGAGTCCGTTTGAGCTTACTGGAAGGCCTACTTCCTGTGAGTCTACAAAGGCATTAGGATTCTTATCAAGTGTTTCCTTTAATTCAGTCTTTAACATGTAAGTTAAAACAGCTGGCTGAAGACCTGTTGTGTATGAATTAATAAGGAAGAATAGTGGGTCGTCACTTAGAATCTGCATACAAATCTTAACGAGATTGTGGATGGATTCTTCAATCTTCCAAATTTCGCCCTTAGGTCCACGACCATATGATGGTGGGTCCATGATAATTGCATCGTATGTGTTTCCACGTCTGATTTCACGTTCTACAAATTTAACACAGTCGTCTACGAGCCATCTAATAGGGGCATCAGATAGTCCCGAACTTGCAGCATTTTCCTTAGCCCAATTAACCATACCCTTAGAGGCATCTACGTGAGTTACCTTAGCGCCGGCAGCGGCAGCGGCAAGAGTAGCACCACCTGTGTAGGCGAAGAGGTTAAGGACCTTGATTTCCTTGTCTGGTTCGGCTTTCTTCTTATTATATATGAGTGTTGAGAACCAGTCCCAGTTGGCAGCCTGCTCTGGGAATAGGCCTGTGTGCTTGAAGGAGAAAGGCTTTAAGTTAAATGTAAGCTTCTTTCCTATTGGCAATTCGTAGTTAATCTGCCACTGCTGTGGTAGGTCGAAGAACTCCCATTCTCCGCCGCCCTTAGAGCTTCTGTGGTAGTGTCCGTTCATGTGCTTCCAGCCGTATTCCTTCTTTGGAGTGTCCCAGATTACCTGTGGGTCCGGACGCACGAGCAAATATCCGCCCCAGCTTTCAAGCTTCTCACCCTTTGATGTGTCAATAACGTCGTATTCTTTCCAATTATTGGCTATAAACATAGTATCCTTCTTTCTTCTAACGATTTATTAAAACAAATTGGCCTCTGCCAAAATGTTAGTTATCTTTTTACGCACTAAAGATTATATATGATAGTGAACTTTTAAGCAAATCAATCTTTGCAATTGACAGAAATCTTTTTTATAGCTTATCATAGGTGTGATTGACTGGGGGCTTTGCCTTGCTGGTTAGTCACATTTTGTAAAGCGGACATTCGGAATCCGCTTCGCTACTTCCTCATGAACGCAGTGGCACTTTGTGCCACCTGTCAGAAGGGGCTTTAACCCCTTCTGACACTAGTAAGCTTTATACCCCCGCTTAAAG
>NZ_JAEEVD010000015.1:0-45221 GCF_016290755.1 Lachnospira sp. | reverse complement strand
AGGCAAAAGGTGGAAGCGTGGTGACATGTGGAGCTGATTTGTACTAATAGGTCGAGGGCTTAACCAAGTAAAGGTTAAGGTTTGGATAGAGAGTGAGAAATCACTGAACAAAACGAGGGTTATTCTTTAAGGATAATCAAACGGATGATATATTTAATGTGCAGTTTTGAAAGAGCAATCTTTCAGGCATTATCGATAAGATAATATTCCTCGATAGCTCAATGGTAGAGCACTCGGCTGTTAACCGAGTTGTTGTAGGTTCGAGCCCTACTCGGGGAGCTATAAGAATAAGTGGTTCTGACCATTGGTTCTTATCAAAACTAATAAGGCGCCATGGTCAAGCGGTTAAGACACCACCCTTTCACGGTGGTATCAGGGGTTCAAATCCCCTTGGCGTCACTTATTTGCATATGTTTGGTATGTTTGGCGACATAGCCAAGTGGTAAGGCGTGGGTCTGCAACACCCTGATCACCAGTTCGAATCTGGTTGTCGCCTCTGAGCTTTAATCATTTTGATTAAAGCTCTTTTTTTTTACCAATCTCTAAGTTAAAATCACCCCAATTATTTACTCAATTGACAAATCAATATAGTGCAATTTAGCTGCTATTGTGTTATAATACAAAAGATTTAGCAATAGTGAAATTATGGGGATTATTATGAAAAAGATAATAAAATTAACAGCTATAATGACAACACTAACTGCAACAATTTTTAGTCTTACAGCTTGCAATGGCAAGAAAGAAGCTACAATAGTTAGTGAAGAAGTAACAGAGGAAACAAAAGAACATGAAACAGTAGAAGCTAGTACTGCTGAGAAGTTTAGCTATACTGATCTAGTTATGGATAATATTAAATTGTTTATGACTGAGGATGAAGTTAAGAGTATTTTAGGCGAACCTGTTACTATAATCGATTCTTCTGAGATGGCTGAGAAGACTAATAAATCAGAAGGTACAACTAGTTCAGATAAATCGAGTTCTAGTGGATCGAGCAATTCAAGTAACAATAGTAATTCTGGTAGCTCTAATAATGCTAGCGGTTCTAGTAGTTCAAGTTCATCTGCTTCTAGTTCTACAGGATCAAGTTCAACTGATTCTAACTCAGATGCAGCAACTGATGAGTATTACGAGAAAGTTTATTCATATAATGAATTAACTTTGATTTTTATGAAGCTTGATGATGAGAATCATGCGGTTGAGAATCTTAGCGAAGAGGGTAACTACAAATTAACAGCTATTGCATCCTTAAGTGAAGAGAATACATTTTCAAGAGGACTTAAGGTAGGAGATAAGTTAGAAGATATCTTAGATAAGTATTATAGAGATCAGGATTATAAGAATAATTACTATACATTAGATGGTGATACAGTTCTTGGTAATTATTTATATGGTGATTCTACAATAGATACTTTAGAATCTGATTCTATTGAAGGCATTTTGGAATATGGAATCATAGATTATACAGGATATACATCTTTAGAAACAGCAGAAGAATACATGGTCACATTTACTTGCTTTGGAGATACTTATAAGAGTGAATATGCTGATATTGAGGACGATTTTGCTCAGTTGACATTCGATATGAATAACGATGGTGAAATCACAGCAATTAGATGGTATTATTATCCAGAAGAGTAGATGGAGAAAGAGTTTTAGGATTTATTAATGTGGTATTAATGAGGTAAATCATAAAATTTTAAGGATAAATTCAGAACAAGTCTGTAGGAATGTTGCTCTGTTTTTATATATAAGTTTTAATTTATGGAGGATGTGTTATGAAGTCGACAACACTTGTTATTATGGCGGCAGGAATGGGTAGCCGTTTTGGCGGAGGTATTAAGCAGTTAGAGCCAATGGGACCAAACGGAGAAATAATCATGGATTATTCTATCTATGACGCTATTGAGGCAGGTTTCAATAAAGTGGTTTTCGTTACTAGAAAGGATTTATTAGAGACATTTAAGGAAGTAATTGGTAACCGTATTGAGAAGGTTATTCCAGTTGAATATGTTTTCCAGGAAATCGAAGATGTACCTGCAGGTTTTACAGCACCAGCTGATAGAACAAAGCCTTGGGGAACAGGCCAGGCAATTTTAGCATGTAAGGGTACAGTTAAAGATCCATTTTTAGTAATTAATGCAGATGATTATTATGGAAAGACAGCATTTAAGCTTATCCATGACTATTTAGTTGCAGATCGTCCAGCTACAGGTAAGTATGACTTCTGTATGGCAGGATTTATTTTAGGTAATACATTATCAGATAACGGCGCTGTTACTCGTGGTATTTGCGTTGTAAATGATAAGGAGCAGTTAGTTGGTGTTGATGAAACAGGCGGAATCGTTAAGACAGCAACAGGTGCTCAGGCTGAGAAGAATGGTGCAATCGTTGATGTTGATCCACAGTCACACGTTTCAATGAATATGTGGGGATTCACAGCTGATTTCTTAGATGAACTTGAAGAAGGATTTAAGGATTTCTTATCAGGTCTTAAGGAAGGGGATATTAAGAGCGAATATTTACTTCCATCTATCGTTGATCAGTTAATCAAGTCTAATAAGGCTGATGTAGCTGTTCTTGAGACAAAGGACAAGTGGTTTGGTGTTACATATAAGGAAGACAAGCCAGTTGTAGTTGAGTCTATTAAGAAGTTAATTGAAGCTGGTGACTATCCAGAAAAGTTATATAACTAAAAAATTTGGCAGAGTGGAAATTTCCACTCTGCTTTTTAGGAAAAAAGTGTTATAGTAATAATATAAATAATACAATTAAATAGCTTTATGGCAAAATAAGACAAAAATTAGAGACAGAAATTTCTAGAAGGGGTGGAAATTATGAGAAAATTTGCAAGAGGAATTTTAGTTTTGTTGTTAGTTACAATCCTTGGAGGCGTGGGAAGCTATTTGTATGAGTACAATACAATTAAGGATATGTACAGGTCTGTGGCACAATTATACGTTGTTCCAGGAGAGGCTAACGAGGCAACATTACGTGCAGAAAATGGAGGACTTAAGGACGATTTTTCTATTGTTCTTAACAGTGACGTTGTTTTATCAGCTGCAAAGAATTTAGCTGGTACTTCTGAAAATCTTGAGAAGTATTTAACTGTTAATTCAGTGGCTAATTCAAATATTATTGAATTAGTTATTGTTAATCCAGATCAGAACACAGCTAAGACTTACGTTGATGCAATCGCTGCAACAGCAGTTAAGACAACTACAATTATTCCTGTAGAATCTATTCAGATTTTATCTGAAGGAACAAGCACAGGGGATAGCTTTAAGCCAAACTTAATGCTTAAGACTATAAGATTAACAGCACTTGTAGCTTTAGTTACATTTGCATTAGAAATGTTAGTATTATTCTTCTATTTAGCTTTCAGAAAGAGACCTGAAATCGAAGACGAATACTACGATTATGAAAGAGAATATGGTGCAAAGTCTAAGAAGAGTTCTAATAAGAGATTTGAAAATGATTATATTGCGCCAAATGTATCAAACGACGCAATCGTTGAATTTGACGAATATATTTCAAAGAGTAATAAAGAAAAAGAAGCAGCAGAAACAGAGGCTAAGGTTGAAGAGACTGTAGCAGAAACAGAGGCTAAGGTTGATGAGGCTGTAGTTGAAGCAGAGATTAAGACAGAAGAAGCTAAGACTGAAGAGGTTGAGATAGCTGAGAAGGCTGAGAAGGCTGAAGAGTCTGTGGTTGAAACTGCCAAGACAGAAACTAAAGAGGAGCCAAAGTTAGCAGAGGTTGCTGCTAATGAGGATGAGGTTGCTGAGAGTAAGGAAGTTGAAACTAAGACAGAAGAGAAAGTGGAGGTAAAGAAGAAAAAGCTAAAGATTTTTGGCAGAGTTAAGAAGTAGAGGCTTTTAAGAGGCTAAAGCTTGATGAGATAAAGTTTTTTAGAGGCTTAAGGTTGCTAAAAATAAGAGACCAGGTAGGGAAAATTGAATATTTAGTATGTAGAAACGTTTATTGATGATTTAGGCTAGAGTAAGGGGACAAGAGTATGTTTAGTGTAAATATTGATAAGTTAATCGACGTATCTTCAGCTGAGATGGATACTTACAAGGATTTGGCAGAAAATGTTGTGAAGGAATTAAATGGAGAGAAAACATTTTCAGTTGTAACTGGAGGAATGGGAGCCTTCAAACTTGCGTATTGTGTACATCTTATGGGAAAGAAAGTGCTCTTTATAGATGCAGATATTTCTAGTGACGTATTTGTGGGAAAATACAAGCTAGGAAAGAATATAGCTGGGGTTATGGATTTTTTAAGAGACGTGGATAAGGCAGGCAATATTGTTTGCCATACTAACAAAGAAGGTTTCGATATCATTTTCACAGGAAATATTGATGGGGATTCCTTAAACACTGATAATGAGATGATCATGAAGGGTTTAATTGATTCTTATAGCAAGGTTTATGATTTAGTGCTTGTGGATTCGGATATCAGTGGAACCGCAGCAAAGTACAGTAGTGCTGCGGTGCTTATGGTGGATGAGAATCAATTTAGTGAGGATGAGGCCGAGGACTATACAGAGAAATTAGAGGCTTTAGGCTGTAATATTTTAGGAGTGATTTTAAATGAGTAATATTGATGAGTTCTTAAATTTAGTTAAGGACAGCGACAACATAGTTTTCTTTGGCGGAGCGGGAGTTTCGACTGAAAGTGGAATTCCGGACTTCCGTGGGGCAGATGGCCTTTATATGAGCAAATATAACGGCTTATCGCCAGAAGAAATTATTAGTCATTCATTTTACTTAAGACACCCAGATGTCTTTTATGAATTTTATAGAGAGAAAATGTTGTTTCCAGAGGCAAAGCCAAGCACAACACATTTAGCTTTGGCAAAGCTTGAAAAAATGGGAAAACTAAAGGGTGTTATTACACAAAATATTGATGGACTTCATCAGATGGCGGGCAGTAAAAATGTAGTGGAGCTTCACGGTTCTGTGCATAGAAATTACTGTACGAAATGTCACAAGTTTTACGATATGGAATACATTTTCAAAAGTAAGGATATTCCGAAGTGTAGCTGTGGCGGGGTGATAAAGCCTGACGTGGTACTTTATGAGGAAGGCCTTAATGAGGATGATATTTACAAGGCTGTGGATTTAATAAGAAATGCAGATGTTCTTATAATAGGAGGAACTTCTCTTGGAGTTTATCCGGCAGCGGGTTTTGTAAATGAATATAGGGGTAACAAGATGGTTTTAATTAATAAATCAAAGACTCCTTATGATTCCAAGGCGGATTTACTAATTAATGATGCCTTAGGTGAGGTATTTAAACACTTATTATAATTTTTTAAAGAGGTGCTCTAATGGAGGCAATTTTAAAATTAGAGACTAATGATATTGTTGAAATGAAAAAGCAACATCCTTGTGGTTCTAAGGATTGGAAGGTAATTAAAACGGGAGCGGAAATCAAATTGTCTTGCTTAGGATGCGGACATGAGATTGAAATTAAGAGGTCTGTTTTGCAAAAGAGTGTAAAAAAAATTAAAAGGGCTTGATTTAAATTTCTCCTTATGATATTATCTTTATCTGTGATATATTTTTATCCTTGTTCCTTCGCAGTAGAAGGGACCTAAAGACCAAAAGGAGGTGCGACGTAGATGAATAAGTATGAGTTAGCATTAGTTGTAAGCGCGAACGTCGAAGAGGAAGTAAGAACAGCTACTATCGAGAAGGTTACAGAGTTAATCACTCGTTTCGGTGGTACAATTACTGATCCAGGTACTAGCGAGAAGAAGAAGCTTGCATACGAAATTCAGCATATGAACGAAGGTTTCTATTCATTCATTAAGTTCGAAGCAGAAGCTTCTGCTCCAGCTGAAATCGAAAACAGACTTCGTATTGTTGAAAACGTACTCAGATTCTTAATCGTTAAGGATGGCGAGTAATTAACGACGTTTATTATTGCTTATAACCTTGTAGAGGAGGCAATTATGAACAAAGTAATTTTAATGGGCAGATTGACTAGAGATCCAGATGTTAGATATTCTAACGGTGATAGTTCAAGTGCGCATGCGAGATATACATTAGCAGTAGACAGAAGAAGATCTAGAAATAATAGTGATGATCAACCAACAGCAGACTTTATTCAGTGTGTAACATTTGGTAAGTCAGCTGAGTTCGCTGAGAAGTATTTACATCAGGGAACTAAGATAGTTGTAACTGGAAGAATCCAGACAGGTAGCTATACTAATAAAGATGGTCAGAAAGTTTATACTACTGATGTAATTGTAGAAGAACAAGAATTTGCGGAAAGCAAGTCAGCAGCCGCTTCTAATGGTGCAGACTATTCAGGAGCAGCTTATACACCATCAAGACAGCAGCCTAGTCAGGAAGCTGGAGACGGATTTATGAATATCCCAGATGGCGTTGAGGATGAGGGCTTGCCTTTCAACTAAGATAGGAGGTAGCTTACCATGCCAGAGAAGAAGGCTGAGAGATCTGAAGGTCAGATGAGAAGAAGACCTATGCGTAGAAGAAAGAAAGTTTGTGCTTTTTGTGCTGACGCTAATAAGGTATTAGATTATAAGGATGTAGCTCTTTTAAGAAAGTATATTTCTGAAAGAGGAAAGATCCTTCCTAGAAGAATTACAGGTAACTGTGCAAAGCATCAGAGAGCTTTAACAGTAGCTGTTAAGAGAGCAAGACACGTAGCTCTTTTACCATACACTGTAGAATAATTTGTGATTTATCACTTAAATTTAACAACCACCGAGTATTCGGTGGTTGTTTTTTTTTATTGCCAAACTATTAATGTTATAAATAATGACAGAATTTATTTTAGTGATATAATATATTTAAAGAGATGTGTGAGTCTAGAATATAATATGTATTTTAGGAGGTAACAGGATGGAAAAGAGAGTTGTGATTACTATTGGCAGAAAGTTTGGTAGTGGCGGACATGTAGTTGGGGAACTACTTGCAACAGCGCTACAGATTCCTTACTACAATAATGAACTTATTAATCTAGCTGCAAAAAGGGGTGAGCTAGATAAGAAGGATATGGAAAAATTTGATGAGAAGAAGTCAAATCCATTTTTATTTGAAGGAAATTTTGCTGGAAATCAGTATGCTCCTAAGGGTGAGCCAATGGAGGATGTTCTTTTTAAGCTTCAAAGTGATGTTATAAAGAATATTGCTAATAAATCGGATGCAGTAATTATTGGTAGATGTGCGGATTTTGTACTAGAGGAAAAGGATGGATATTTGCCAGAAATTAATGTATTAAGTGTATTTATTGATGCGCCTATGGAGCAGAGAATTGAAAGAGTTAAATCATATTTTGACTTTGATGATGACCAGGCTAGCAAGCTTATAAAGAAGAGAGATAAGCAAAGAAGAGCTTACTATGAATCTCACACTAAGCGTAAATGGGCTAGTAAAGAGAGCTATGAATACTTCTTTGATTCAAGTGAAATGTCAATTAATGATATAGCAAGAGAAGTAAAAAATATATATGACAAGATGAAAAAAGAATAGCATATATGTTATAATGGTGAGGATAATATGGTGGGCATAGACATATGTTTAAGCTTGCTAAATTTTGGACTTGGGCATAGAGATAATCTATGTATGGTGATATAAATGTTTAACAAAAAGAAGATGTCGTTAAATCCGACAGGACAATTGAATAGTTTATTTATATGGCCAACTGTACTATTAATCATCTTAGCAGTGGTTAATATTGGTATATATTTTATATCTAGCCAGGCAGGAATTATTGTAAGCATTTTCCTAGTAATTTATCTTGTGGTATGCGGAATAATGCTTCTTTACTTACGTCCAAGAATTGCCCATGACTTAATTGAGTTTGCCTCAAATTATTCTCAGGTACAGAGATTACTTTTTAACAAGTTGAGTATTCCTTATGCTTTACTTGATAATAATGGACAAGTTTTATGGCTTAATGAAGAGATGCAGTTGTGCCTTAATAAAAGTAAGGATTTTAATAAGAATATATCTAGCGTTATACCTGAAATTAAGTATAACATTTTCCCAGAAATTGGAGAATCGACAGATGTTCCAGTGGTGTTAAATGAGAGAAATTACAGGGTTGAGTTACACAGAATTAGCGCAGATAAGATTGTGGAAGGGACTAACATTTTAGAGAGAAATTATAATGCTAGTCTGATTGCTATGTACATGTTTGATGAGACTGATATTAACATGTATATTCAGAAATTAAGAGATGAAAGATTCGTAGTTGGTTTGGTTTACATCGATAACTACGAGGATGCTCTTGAGGCAATTGATGATGTTAGAAGATCTCTTTTTATTGGACTTATTGATAAGAGAGTTAATAAGTATTTTTCTCCGGGAGCTGCTATTGTTAGAAAGATGGAGAAGGATAAGTATTTAGTGGTATTTAGATATAAGTATCTAGAGAAGCTATTAGCGGATAAGTTCAGCATTTTAGAGGATATTAAGGGTGTTAAGATTGGTAATGAAATGACACTTACATTATCAATTGGTGTTGGTACAGGCGCATCTGATTACTCTAAGAATTTTGATATGGCAAAGGCTGCAATGGATCTTGCTCTTGGTAGAGGTGGGGATCAGGCCGTCGTTAAGGATAATGAGAAGATTCACTACTTTGGCGGTAAGAGTCAGCAGATGGAAAAGAACGCTAGAGTTAAGGTTAGAGTTATGGCACATGCCTTAAGACAGATTTTAGAGACTAATGAGAGAGTCTTGGTTATGGGTCATACAATTCCAGATATTGATGCATTTGGCTCAGCACTTGGTATCTACATAATTGCTAAGAAGATGGGCAAGGACGCTCATATTGTTTATGGCGAGGTTACAAGTTCAGTTAGACCTTTCATTAACAGATTTAAGAACAACGACGATTATCCAGCAGATATGTTCCTTACAAAGGATGAGGCGCCGGATTATGTAAATTCTAATACAGTAGTTGTGGTAGTTGATGTTAACAGACCTCAAAGAACTGAGTGTCCGGAACTTTTAACTAAGTGTAAGACAATTATTAACTTTGATCATCATAGAAGAACTAACGACACTATTACTGGTGCGGTTCTTTCATACATTGACCCATATGCTTCTTCAGCATGTGAAATGATTGCAGAAATGATTCAATACGTGGATGATAGCATTAAATTAAAGGCCTTTGAGGCGGATGCTATGTATGCAGGTATTAATATTGATACGGACGGATTTAATAACAAGTCCGGCCCAAGAACCTTTGAGGCAGCAGCTTTCTTACGTAGAAATGGTGCAGATGTAACAAGAGTTCGTAAAATGTTACGTAATGATATGGATGAATACAAGGCAGTGGCAGAGGCTGTTAGTAGGTCAGAAGTATATAAAGATGCATTTGCTATTACAGTATTTAATGGTGATGGACTTGAAAGTCCTACAATTGGTGGCGCTAAGGCTGCTAATGATTTATTAGATATTAATGGTATTAAAGGTTCTTTTGTTATTACACCTTATGAAGGAAAGATTTTCATTTCAGCTCGTTCTATTGATGAAATCAACGTTCAGCTTGTTATGGAAAAGCTAGGCGGTGGCGGTCACATGAGCGTGGCAGGTGCTCAGCTTGAAAATGTAACAACAGACGAAGCGGTTGAAATGATTAAGCAGACTCTAGATAGTATGATAGAAGAAGGAGAAGTGTAGACATGGAAGTAATACTTTTAGAAGACGTTAAGACATTAGGAAAAAAGGGACAGATTGTAAAGATTAATGACGGTTATGCAAGAAATTTTGTATTACCTAAAAAGCTTGGTATAGAAGCTACAGCACAGAATTTAAATGACTTAAAGCTTGCTAATAAGAGAGCTGAGAAGGAAGCTGCTGAAGAATTAGCAGCTGCTAAGGAGTTAGCAAAGAAAGTAGAAGAGTCAACAGTTACAGTTTCAATGAAGACAGGTGAAGGCGGAAAGACATTTGGCACAATCTCAACTAAGGAAGTTGCAGAGGCAGCTAAAAAACAGCTTGGTCTTGAAATTGACAAGAAGAAAATGAAACTCGATGAGCCTATTAAGACATTGGGAAGTCATATTATTACAGTTAAGCTTCACAAGGATGTTAGCGCAAAACTTACAGTGAAGGTTGTTGAAAAGTAGAAATTATAGTAAAGAGGATTAGATAATGGATGAGGCAATAGTTACTAGGCAAATGCCTAGCAGTATTGAGGCGGAGGCTTCTGTTGTTGGATCTATGATGCTTGATAGACAAGCGATTTTAACGGCTAGTGAGCAATTAACTCAAGAAGATTTTTATTATGGTAATTATGGAATTATGTTCCAGACCATAGTTGATATGAATAATGAAGGAAAACCAGTTGATATCGTAACTCTACAGGAGCGCCTTAAGGAAAAGGATGCCCCACCTCAGGTTTACGATTTGGATTTCATTCGTAATTTAATTGCATCGGTACCAACATCGGCTAATATTAGACACTATGCAGGTATCGTAAAGGACAAGGCCCTACTTAGAAGTGTAATTAGAACAACAGAGGGCATTGCCAATGACTGTTATGCAGGAAATGACAAGACTGAAGACATTTTAGCAGAAACAGAAAAAAGAATATTCGACTTAGTTAAGAATAAGGGGGATCACGAGTACACAAGCATTGATAAGGTTGTACTTGAGGCCCTTGATAGAATTTCAGAGGCGGCTAAGAATAGAGGTAGCGTAACTGGTGTGCCTACAGGTTTTAAGGATTTGGATAGATACTTATCAGGTATGCAACCATCAGATTTTATCTTGGTTGCGGCGAGACCTTCTATGGGTAAGACTGCCTTTGTATTAAATGTAGCAGAGCACGTGGCAATTAAAGAGGGCGTTACAACAGCAATCTTTTCTTTGGAAATGTCGGATGTGCAGTTGGTAAACAGAATGTTATCTCTTGAATCTACAGTTGATGCGGATAAGATTAGACGAGGAAATCTAGATTCCGGAGATTGGGGTAAGTTAATTGAAGGTGCTGATAGCATTGCAAAGTCACACTTAATCATTGATGATACTCCTAATATTTCAATTTCAGAATTGCGTTCAAAATGTAGAAAATATAAGTTAGAGCACAATCTTGGACTTATTATTATCGATTACCTTCAGTTAATGAGTGGTAATGGTAAGACTGAATCAAGACAGCAGGAAATTTCAGATATTTCTAGATCATTAAAGGCTCTTGCCAGAGAATTAAATGTACCAGTTGTTACACTTTCTCAGTTATCAAGAGCGGTAGAACAAAGACCAGACCATAGACCGATGCTTTCGGATTTGAGAGAATCTGGTGCCATCGAGCAGGATGCCGATGTTGTTATGTTCCTTTATAGAGATGATTACTACAACAAGGATACTGAATTCCCTGGTGTAGCTGAAATTATTATTGCTAAGCAGCGTAACGGTCCTATTGGTACTGTTAAGATGGCTTGGTTACCAGAGCAGACAAGATTTGCAGATTTGCTTAAAGATGAGCGTTAGAATGCTTGATTGAAAATGAGCAATGAAACGACCCAAAAGACAAAATAAAAGAATGAAAAAGATAAAAAAGACCCGAGCATAGCTCGGGTCTTTACTTTAATACGTATTAGATAAATATTAAAGATGCATCCAAAACTCTTAGTAAAAACTACTGTGGGTTAGGAGCACCAACAGGACAGACACCTGCACAAGCGCCACACTCGATGCAAAGATCTGCGTTGATTTCGTAGTGGTTAGCACCTTCGCTAATAGCCTCTACTGGACATCCTGCAGCACAAGCGCCGCAACTAATACAATCATCATTAATTACATATGCCATGTTAAAATACCTCCTTAAAAAGATACTTTATTATACGATAAAAATTATCAAAAATCAAGCAAACCCGCATAGTTACTCAATTTAACACATGAATAAGTCTTCATATGTTAACTTATTGAACTAAAAGATTGCATAAATACTGGCTTAGAAAACAATACAACTATATAACAAACTATAGTAAGAATATACTAACTGTACAAATAATTTTAAGCATTTCCTTTAGATTTCTTTAAGATTTACTAGCTTGACAAGGAGAATTAAGCTAGTTAATATAAAAACTGTTTAGATACATTTTCAAAATCAGAAAAAGAAAGGTAAAGATAGATTATGAAGAGAATTACTAAGGATACAAGAATCGGCGACGCAATTCAGATGGAACCAGGAATTATTCCTATTTTACTTGGTGCAGGTATGCACTGTATAGGTTGCCCATCTTCAATCGGTGAGACAATTGAGGAAGCAGCAGAAGTTCACGGCCTTGATTGTGATGATTTAATGGAAGAGATTCGTACATATTTAGCATCACTTTGTTAAGCTTAATGCAAAATAAAAAGAGTAGTAAGAATTATTAGCTTTGCAGGTTAATTTCTTACTACTCTTATTTTATTGTTTTATTAAATTGTAGATCTTAAATTGTTGTTAAAATCTGAACGGCGTGTTTCTTGATTAAAACCTCCTGATGTTCCTTGAAGTAATCTACAGTGGAAACATCCATTGTTTCTTTCTTGCCGTATTCAGAAAGGATATTGCATATTTTATTAAAGTTTACAGAGGATGTGTTCTTTCTTGTAATTGCAAGATAATAGTGATTATCCTTTGTGTCCTTAAAGAAAGTACTATCGTCTGAATATATTGGGTTAATTATTAGGGCTGCATCTGTGGCATCATCAAGAGTGTTAAAAGAGAATACTCTTACAACAACTGGTGGTGTTAAAGTAGAAACATCTGCTGTATTGTCCTTAATAATTGAGTCTTTATTGTCTTTATTATCCTTAGCGGATTTATTAGTTCCATTAGCATTAGATATTGACTGACTAAGAGGAACAAAGCTATCACTGTTAGGTGAAATCTTCTTCTTGTTAAGGTAATCTTTAACCTGGCTAAAGATGTTCATTAAATCATTGCCTAAATCTTGGATCTCACTATCAAGATTTTCAACGGAATCTAACTCATCTGAAAGCTTACCAGGAACTATATCTTCGTCCTCGTCATCATCTGAATCGTCATCGAAGTCATTATAATCATAGTCTTCAAAATCCTCTGATTCATCGCTGTCTGAGAATCTTGAAAATCTAGTATCTAATTCCTCAGGATTATCAACCTTAGTTATAATCAAAACTATGCATTCAGCTGAAACAGGAATAGCCTCAATCATAAGAGGTAAATCTTCTGCTTCAAAACCTAGTTCATAGTTAGCTTGTCTCATCATATCACGAAAGAGTTCTCTCGCTTTTTCACTTCCATAAGCTAATTCACTAATTTTTAATTGTCTTGATGCAAGGTCTGATTTGTTAAGTGTGCATCTAATTTGGTTATCATTAATCTTCTCTATTTTCATATGGCACCTCACATTCTTAAACACCCATATAGATGTTAGATTAAACGTTAGTGTAAATTAAAAATTTAGCTAACAATATTTTTCATTCTTATATTGTTATCGGCAAAATAAAAAAATGCTTTATCCTTATGTTAATAATACTCATTTTTATTTGTTATGTAAAGGATTTGGAGCTCATGTGGGAATTAAATTTTGCTTTTGAAAATAAAAAAAGTATAAATCTGCGATTGACAAATAAATATATTTCTAGTAATATACCCAAGGATGTTACTCGTACTTCACCACTAAAGGGAGGTAATGCCTTATAGAAGATAGTAAGTATGAGCTAATATGCGAGCTTGCAAGAACTAAGCAATCTAGAGTATGTATAATAAGACATAAGAATTTTGATTGTTTACGAATTGCGAAATTTATTTCTAAGACCAATGGAGATGGAGATAACATTTTCACAAAGGTCAATCTAATTAAGAATCTTAGACATCCTAATATTCCAAGAATAATTGATATTGAAGAAGATGACAACGAAATAGTTATTATTAAAGAATATGTTGAGGCGATGACTTTATCGAAATTTTTAGATGAGAAAAGTTTAAGGGATAAAGAAATTGCTAAGATAATGATTAATTTGTGCAATATACTGGAATATATGCATGACACAGCAAATCTTCTTCACATGGATCTTAAACCAGATAATATAATGATTGATAATAATGACGAACTTTGGTTGATAGATCTTGGAAGTGTTGTAAGCAAGAATATTGAAACGAAGGTGAATACGGGTAGTCCAACTTTTGCAGCACCAGAGCAATATTTAGATGAAACAGCAACTATCCAGTCGGATATTTATGGCCTAGGACAGGTCCTAGCCTATATGTGTCAGAAAAAACAAACAAAAGATGACAGGTTTAAGGAAATAATTAAAAAAGCGACAAAGCACGAAAAAAGTCAAAGATACAAAAGTGTAGCAAACTTAAAAAGGGCTTTAACTGCCATATTAGAGGAATTAGAGGTTACGAAGGAAACGTCCAAAATAATTTTTGTCAGGGGAATGAGACCAGGCATCGGAGTGACGCACATTTGCTTAAGTCTAGCTAAGTGGATGGGGCAGTTTACAAGGGTGAGTCTTATTGACCAATCAACTAATAACCACCTAAGAACGGAAGGCCTAAAGGGTGTTCTTAGCAAAGATGGTTCTCTAGAGCTTGAAGGCTTTAATGTAATTCCAAATTATAACAATTTCATAGAGGTTAATGATGACGCAAGGGTAAAGATTGTGGATTTTAGCGGCAGAAGCGAGAACTACATCAGTCAAAAACGTAAGGAACTAACAGGGTTTGAGGACGTCACTTTGATTGAGTGTTTAGTGCTTAGCGGAGGTCCGGCTCTTTTTGAAGAAATTTTATCTCTAAAAAATGTGCCAGAGGAGACGCTAGTTTTCATGAATCTACTTAGTGCCAAAGACTTTTATGAGTGCATACGATTAATGGATAGGAGGGAAATTTATCGAATTCCTTGTATCTATAATTATAAAGAGGATTATAAAATTTTAGATGAGACTCTTGCAGGCTTTAGGGAGGAGCATTTTAATGAATTTTATTGGAAAGGTAGGAAGAAAATTTTTAAGGGCAGCAGCCTTTATGAATTTTTAAAAACTAATTTTGATAAGTTTAAAAAGAAATTCTAAGAAAAGAAAAATTGAATTTATGAGACATTTTAAATCTAATAAGAAGAGATTAGGAAAAATGAGTATAGGACTTTTAGGTCTATCAAGAGCCGTGGGTACAACTCACTTAGCCTTTGCCCTAGCTAATTATTTAAGAAATGGGCTGGGCTTAAAGGTAGCTCTTATAAGCTTTAATAATGAAAATGATTACGAAGGCCTAAAGGATTACGCTAATACTTATACTAGTAACAAATTATTTGATTTAAGAGATAAGTCTTATAAGGAATTAAGGAGATTTCAAGGAATTAATTTTAACGGAATTCATTACTATGCATGCAATAACAATGCCTATTTAGGTGAAATAGTAAATTCTTATGACTGCGCAATTTTGGATATTAGTGTAAATGATAAGAATTATAGAGAGGCACTGAAGTTTTACTTTAGCTGCGAGAAAAGATTTTTATTAGGCTCTCTTAGTCCCTATAAATTAAGGGAAGTGACAGAAAGGATCAGACGAATCAGACTTAGAGATGAGGAGGAAGATTTGACTATGTTAACAAGAGATTATAATAAGAAGAGAAAGGCTAAACTTACAAAGGAGTTTGGCGTAAATGTTCAGATTATCCCAGAGATTTTTGATATGGAGATAATTGATGGAAAGAATTTAATCTGGCTAGACGGTCTAATTTATTCATAAAAATATATCACAAATAATAAGAAGAAAATTAGAAACAAGGAAAGCAATTTCGTCGTTTAACAACTAATGAAAAATTTTAGAAATACGACAAAGCAAAAAATCAAAATAACATTTTCAAATATATACATAGTCCCTCTGCGTATATATTAAAGAAAGCCACTGACTAGGGCACCTTAATAGATGTTTGCTAATAATGCATATAGGTGTATAATGGTCGGTGGCTTTTTTAAGTCTCTAGTGTTACAATAAAAAGCATGTTCATTAATAAAAATTTTTGGAGAGTGTTATGAATAAAAGGAATTCAATTATGAAAAAGAAGAAGCTTTTAGTGACAGCAGTAATTGCCTTAGTTTGCATTATTGCTCTAGGGGTGTGCGTTTATATATATAAGTATGCGCCAACTAGTAAGAAGATGAGTGCATATGATTATTTTGATATGCAGGAAGGGTCAGAGGAATTACTTGTAATTCTTGATGGCGAGAAATATACAAATCAGGGGGTTTACATTGATGGAAATCTCTATGTTAGACAGGATTTAGTTGAGAGCGATATTAATTTAAGATTCTATTATGATAAGGAAACAAGCTGTGTTATTTATTCTGATACACATCATATGTATTCCTTTAAGGAGAATTCTAACGAATATACTGACGAAGAGGGCAATGCTTATACAAGTGATGTGACAGTTTTAGTTAAGGAAGGCGATACACTTTATCTTAATTGGGATTATGTTGCAAGCCACACAGATTTAGATTATGTAATTGCTAGTGACCCTAATAGACTTGTGATTACTACAAGTTATGATGAAGAAACTTGCGTAGATGCTAAGTCTAAGATTAGCGTTAGATATAGAGGTGGCGTTAAGAGCGAAGTGGTTGAAAGCGTTTCAAAGGGAACTCGCCTTGTGGTTACTAAGGAATTAGAGGATTGGCTTGAAGTAGTTACACCAACAGGCGTTAAGGGTTACGTTAGAACTAAGGATGTAACTGATAAATACAGCAATGTTAGAAGCACAAGCTATGAAGATGACAAGACTACAATTAGTTTTGATACAGATATTAATTTAACTTGGTTCCAGGTGGAGGGAACTGCAGGTAATAGTAACATTTCTAACCTATTAGCTTCTGCAACTGGTGTAAATGTATTGTCCCCAACTTGGTATTCAATTTCCGGATCAGATGGTTCCTTATCCTTTGATGGAACTAGCGATTTAGTAACAAGTATGCACAGTAAAGGCATCAAAGTTTGGGCCTTAGTGGATGACTTTGATACAAGCGTGGATTTTGAGACTTTATTTAAGAGTAAGGCTGCAAGAACTAAGATGATTAATACATTAATTTCAGGAGCAAGTACTTATGGCTTTGATGGAATTAATCTTGATTTTGAAAATGTAAACACAAACTATTCAAGAGATTTCTTGGAGTTTTTAAGAGAATTATCCGTTGAATGTGAAAAGGCTAATCTGGTTTTATCTACTGATAATTATAAGCCAGAAAGCTATAATTCATGTTATAGATTAAAGGAGCAGTCATCTTTTGTAGATTATGTTATACTTATGGCCTACGATGAGCACTATGCTGGCTCAGAGGCAGGCTCTGTTGCTTCGCTTCCATTTGTAACTGAAGCAATTAACGAGGTTTTAGAAGATGTTGATAATAGTCAGCTTATCGTTGGCGTTCCATTTTTCACAAGAATCTGGAAGACTACAAATGGCACAACAACAAGCTCTGCTGTAGGTATGCAGGCAGCAATAAGCAAAATGACAAGCGATGGTTATTCTGCATTCTGGAATGATGAGGTTTCACAGTATGTGGTTAGCTACGAAAAAGATGGTTCAACAATTGATATTTGGTTTGAAGAGGCTTTATCTATAGAGGCTAAGATGAAGGTTATTGATGAGGCAGACGTTGCCGGCGTTGCAAGCTGGAAGCTTGGACTTGAGACAAGCGATATTTGGACTGTAATAAATAAATATCTTAATAATTAGATATAGATAAAAGTAAGGAGACGTCATGGAAACAAGGATAAGAGTGGTTTCTGGAGATGAGAAGAAAGATAATTTAATATACGAAGAGGCAAAGGAAATTCTAAATAACGGTGGTTTAGTAGCATTTCCAACAGAGACAGTTTATGGTTTAGGGGGAGATGCCCTTGATGCAAATGCATCAAAGAAGATTTACGCAGCAAAGGGCCGACCATCTGATAACCCATTAATAGTACATATTGCTGATTTGGATGCACTTTATAAGTTATCAGTTGAGGTTCCAGAGAAGGCACTAGCTCTTGCCAAGAAATTTTGGCCAGGTCCAATGACAATGATTTTGAAAAAATCGGACATAGTTCCAAGCGCAACAACTGGTGGACTTGAAACAGTGGCAATTAGAATGCCAAGTCACAAGGTTGCCAACAGACTTATAGCTCAGTCAGGAGTTTATATAGCAGCACCATCTGCCAATACATCAGGAAAGCCAAGTCCTACAAGAGCTGAGCATGTTATTAATGATTTATCTGGAAAAATTGATATGATAATTCAGGATGACACAGTAGATATTGGACTTGAATCTTCAATTATTGATTTAAGTGAAGAGATTCCTACAATTCTTAGACCAGGTTATATTACAAAGAAGGATTTCGAGGAAGTAATTGGCGAGGTTAGAATTGACCCAGCAATCGTTGGTGAGGTTAAGCCTGGAGTTAAGCCAAAGGCACCTGGAATGAAATATAAGCACTATGCACCTAATGCAGAAATTACTATAGTTGAAGGCGATACAAAAAAAGTTGTAGACTATATTAATGAAGAAATAAAAAAGGCAGATGAGCTTGGTAAAAAGACAGCCGTTATGGCAACAGATGAGACAAAGTCTTGTTATGGTCATGAACATGTCTATGTTCTTGGCAGCAGAGAAGACGAACTAAGTATTGCAAAGAACCTATATAAGGTTTTAAGAGATTTTGATAAAGATGGAATTGAGGTAGTTTATTCAGAAAGCTTTGATTCAGCGGATGTAGGACAGGCTATTATGAATAGATTAATTAAGGCAGCAGGACATAAACTTGTTAAAGTTGATTAGAGGATGACGATTTGTTAGAATTGGGGGTGGCTAGTTTTGAGCGCATACAAGAAAGTAATTTTTGTTTGTTCAGAGAATACCAGTAGAAGTCCCATGGCAGCAACAATTTTGGCTAATTTAATGCCGGACTTAAAGGTTGAATCTCGAGGCATGGTAGTTTTATTTTCTGAACCATATAATCCTAAGGCAGTTGCAGTAGCAGCTAAGCACGAAGTAATTATTCCTAATAATTCTTCAGAGGAGATTAATGCAAAGGATTTTGGAAATGATACTTTAGTTTTAACAATGAATTCTGCCATGAAGCAGAAGATCTATGATACATTTGATGAAGCGATAAATGTTTATACATTATCGGAGTATGCTGGTTTTCCAGACAAAGAAATTATTAATCCTTACGGCAAGGGGATGGATGAGTACAATTTATGTTTTGAGCAAATATATGAGCTTGTAGACATAATCGCTAAGGATTTAATTGATAAAGATAGCAACTCAGATGAGGAAGAATCAGTAGAAGAGGATTCTTCTTTAGATGATGCTAATAAAGATGACACATTAAAAACGCCCGTAATTAATGGTAACAACAAAAGACAAGGTAAAGGACAAATTAATAACAATTAAAGGAGTTTTGGTATGAAATTAGCAATTGGATGCGATCACGGCGCAATCGAATTAAAGGAACAGTTAGTAGCACATTTAGAAAAGAAGGGCTACGAAGTAATCGATAAGGGTACTTATACAAAGGATTCTTGTGATTATCCAGTTTATGCAAAGCAGGTTTGCGAATCAGTTTTATCTTCAGAAGCTGAACTTGGTATCTTACTTTGCGGTACAGGTATTGGTATGAGCATTGCAGCAAACAAGGTAAAGGGCATCAGAGCTGCATTATGTAGTGACTGCTTCTCAGCTCAGGCTACAAGAGAGCACAACAACGCTAACGTATTATGTATGGGTGCAAGAGTACTTGGACCAGAATTAGCATTTAGAATCGCAGATACATTTTTAGAAAGCAAATTCTCTAATGATGAAAGACACATTAGAAGAATTAGCATGTTAGAAGACTAGAAATTTAGACTATATAAAGGGAGGTGTAACTATATGAGTCAGAAGAGAACTGACTATATTTCATGGGATGAATATTTTATGGGAGTGGCTAAGCTATCGGCCTTTAGATCAAAGGACCCTAACACTCAGGTGGGAGCTTGTATAGTAAGTCAGGACAATAAGATTTTATCTATGGGATATAACGGATTACCAATTGGTTGTTCAGATGATGAATTTCCATGGTGCAGAGAGGGCGACCCTCTTGAGAACAAGTATCTTTACACAACACATAGTGAGTTAAATGCAATTCTTAACTATCGCGGTGGAAGTTTAGATGGTTCTAAGATATATGTTACACTTTTTCCGTGTAATGAATGTGCAAAGGCAATTATTCAATCTGGCATAAAGGCAGTGGTTTACGACTGCGACAAGTATGCAGATACAGCTTCTGTTATAGCATCAAAGAGAATGCTAAAGGCAGCAGGTGTTGAAATCGTTAAGTATCACGAAAGTCAGAGAGAGATTACATTTACATTATAATCATAATAATAAAAGGCTTTAGTATCCTAGAATTTCTAGAGATATTAAAGCCTTTGTTTTTAAATTACTTTTATGTTAGCCTCGAAACGCTCAATAAATTTTACATATTCCTTAAAGCTGCCGCTATATATTGAAAGCAGTAGATTGTTTAGTCTATTCAGGGATGCTACTAAATAGTCCTTAGAAATTATGTCGCTTTTGAAAGCATCTGCTAATTCGTCTAAATCAACTACGCGATAATTACCGTCTTCATTAACAATAACATCTGCGATTAAATCAGTAAAAATGAACTTATCTTCTTCTTTATTATATTCTGTGTCGATTATATCCACATATATATAGGTAAGAGAATTATCATCTCTATAGAACTTGCTGACCTTAATGCCTTCGTTCATTACATAATAAGATATACCATGTGAGAATTCTTTCTTGGGCTTAAGCGTATTCCATACGGTTACGATTCTATCTGCATCCTGGTAAACAATAACATCATCTTTAAGCTCTACGCATTCCATAGGAACAAGTCTTTTTCTATAAAGTGTTGCCAATTTAATCACCTCCCCATGTATGTGATATAAATTATATATTAAACAAATTATAACAATAATGTATGCAAAATTCAAATGAATAATTGAATTAAATTTGATACAAAATTAACAAAATGTAGACATTTTCTTGATTAAATGGTAAAATATTGTTATCTGTTTTGAAGGGATATACGGTATGGAGAACAAAGGTAAGGCATTAAGAAATATAGTGCTAGTATCCCAGATAAGTATTTGTGTGATGGTGCCACTTTTCGTGTGCGTCGCGCTGGGTGTTTGGCTAGATGGAAAATTTAACACGAATCTCTTTTCCCTAGTATTAACGATACTAGGTATAGCGGCAGGAGGAAGGAACGCTTATGCTCTCGTTAAAGCAACGATAGTGCAAGAAGAAGCTAAGCGGAAAAGAGATGAAGAAGCGCTTATTCAGGAGAAGTTGGATAATTACAACCGTGAACACAAGAATGAACGTGACGAATAAACAAATTGTAAGGATGGTAGATAGATGCTAGAAAGAATCAAGCAAGTTAATGAAAGCCTACCAGGAATGATTTTGGTAGAAGGATTATATTTTGTAATCGGTGCAATCATCATCTTAATAGCAGTTCCAGATAACAAAGGATATTGTGTTTCTGGGCTTTCTTTTGGCGTGTTCTATGCTATTTTTTCATCCATTCATATGAGTTTTGTAATCCGTAAAGTAGTTTACGGCAACGAACAGGGCTCTAAATCTTATATCTTGGGTTATCTTATTAGGTTACTGGTAATGATAGCTGTTTTTTTGCTACTCTTTTTATTACACGCAGGTAACCCAGTTTGTGCCATTATTGGCATGTTTTCAATGAAAGTAGCGGCTTATATTGAGCCGTTTACTCATAAATTACTATCTTAAAGAAAAGGAAGGTGAGAAGGTGGGCGCTTTAAGTTTAAACACATCAGTAGCTGGTGATTCAAGCTTTATGATCCAGACGTTTTACACTTTTAAGCTAGGCGGTGTAGAACTAGGTATTGATTCAACTCACGTAGCTATGTTGATTGTGTCAGTCTTCATCATCATTATGGCAATTATTGCTAGAGTGAAGATCAACAAAGTTAATGCCACGGACACACCGGGAACATTCCAGAATATTGTCGAAATGATAGTAGATATGTTAGGCGGAATGGTTGATGGAATCATGGGCAGCAATGCTTACAGATTCAAGAATTACATTTCTGCGTTATTTATCTTTATTATCATATCAAATATTTCGGGAATTTTCGGTCTGAGACCGCCTACAGCGGACTACGGCGTAACATTATGCCTTGGTCTTATAACTTTCGTCTTAGTACAGTTCAATGGTATTAAGAAGAATAAGTTAGGACATTTTGGCGCATTGTTCCAGCCAATTTGGTTCTTATTCCCAATCAATTTAATTGGTGAATTTGCAGTTCCGTTGTCATTATCATTACGTCTATTTGGTAACGTAATGTCGGGTACAGTACTTATGGGCTTAATCTATGATTTACTTGGTCCATTCACAGTAGCTTACCCATCAATACTCCATGCATATTTTGATATCTTCTCAGGATGCATTCAGGCGTATGTATTTAGTATGTTAACTATGGTTTATGTTAACGACAAGATTGCCGATTAAGGCAAAAACCTAAAAACAAATTTTTAATTTAATGGAGGAATTCAACATGAATATTTCAGGACAGGAATTTATTAATGCTATGTCAGCAATTGGTGCAGGTATCGCAATGATCGCCGGTGTTGGACCTGGTGTAGGTCAGGGTATTGCCGCAGGTCACGGTGCTTCAGCAGTAGGTCGTAACCCAGGTGCTCAGTCACAGATTCAGTCAACTATGTTACTTGGTCAGGCCGTTGCCGAAACAACAGGTCTTTACGGTTTCGCCGTAGCTATTATCTTAATGTTCGTTAAGCCTTTTAAGTAAGATTAAGACATATCGAAGTAAGATAATAGAAAGGAGGCCAACAAGTGAATTTGTTAGGAAATACAGCAATTGTCCTTGAAGGACGATTATTTGGCTTGGATGCACAGCTCCTTTTTGATGCTGCAATAACATTAATTAATGTCTTCATCCTATTTATATTACTTTCATATATCCTTTTTAATCCAGTACGTAACATGTTAAAGAAGCGTCAGGATAAGATCACAAGTGATATTGAAGGTGCTGCTAAGGATAAAGAAGATGCCCTTGCTATGAAGCAGGAATACGAGGCTAAGCTTAAGGCTGCTAGTAAAGAAGCAGAAAGCATTTTAAGTGATGCTAGAAAGACTGGCGAGCATAATAAGCAGAGACTTATTGACGAGGGTAAAGAAGAAGCAGCTAGAATTATTGCGCAGGCTAATAAAGAAGCAGAGCTTGAAAAGCAGAAAGTTGCTGATGAAGTTAAGCAGCAGATCGTTGTTGTTGCTGCAGCAATGGCTTCTAAGTTAGTTTCTAAGTCAATTAATGAAAGCGACAGTAATGCTCTTATTGAAGAGACTTTAAACGAAATGGGTGATAAAACATGGCTAAGCTAGTAGAAACAACCTACGGTGATGCTTTGTTTGAATTAGCTGTTTCTGAATCTAGTATGGATAGTTTATACGAGGAGGCAGTAGCTGTAATCGATAGCTTTAAGGCTAATCCAGATTTAGAAAAGCTTCTCGCACACCCAAAGGTTGAAAAAGAAGAGAAAGAAACAGTTATTAAGAATGTTTTTGAAAAATTTGTCTCAAAGGACATGACAGGTTTATTAACTCTCATGGTTTCTAAGGACAGACAAGGAAACATTGTTGATACATTGGAGTACTTTGTTGAAAAGGTACTTGAATATAAGAAGATCGGCATTGCTTATGTAACTACTGCTAGCGAGCTTACAGATGCTCAGAAGAAGGCAGTAGAAGCTAAGCTTCTTGCTACAACAGACTATAAAGAATTCAAGATTAACTATGCAATTGATGAAAGTCTTATTGCTGGTATGATTATTAGAATTAAGGATAGAGTTGTAGATAGTAGCATAAAAACTAAACTCGCCAATATGGCTAATGAACTTAGTGGTATTCAGTTAGCTTAGTTTTAAAATAAACTTTAAGAAAGGGTTTCTAAACAATGAATTTAAGACCGGAAGAAATCAGTTCAGTTATAAAAGAACAGATTAAAAGATATTCTACCGAACTTGAAGTATCAGATGTTGGTACAGTAATTCAGGTTGCGGATGGTATCGCCCGTGTTCACGGATTAGAGAAGGCCATGCAAGGTGAACTTCTTGAATTCCCTGGCGAAGTATACGGTATGGTATTAAACCTTGAAGAGGATAACGTAGGTGCCGTATTACTTGGTTCAAACAAGAACATTAACGAAGGTGATACAGTAAAGACAACTGGCCGAGTTGTTGAGGTTCCAGTTGGTGATGCATTGACAGGAAGAGTTGTTAACGCCCTTGGCCAGCCTATCGATGGCAAGGGACCTTTAAACACAACTAAGTTCCGTCAGATTGAAAGAGTTGCCTCAGGTGTTATCACAAGAAAGTCAGTTGATACACCACTCCAGACAGGTATTAAGGCTATTGATGCAATGGTACCAATTGGTAGAGGACAGAGAGAATTAATTATCGGTGACCGTCAGACAGGTAAGACAGCCATCGCAATTGATACAATTATTAATCAGAAGGGCCAGGGCGTACATTGTATTTATGTAGCTATTGGTCAGAAGGCTTCAACAGTTGCCACAATCGTAAAGACACTTGAAGAATATGGTGCTATGGCATATACAACTGTAGTTGCAGCTACTGCTTCAGAGCTTGCTCCATTACAGTATATCGCTCCTTACTCAGGTTGTGCTATTGGTGAAGAGTGGATGGAAAACGGTGAAGATGTATTAGTAGTATACGATGATTTAAGTAAGCATGCTGCTGCATACCGTACATTATCACTTCTTTTAAAGAGAGCTCCAGGTCGTGAAGCTTACCCTGGTGATGTATTCTATTTACATTCAAGATTATTAGAGAGAGCAGCAAGAATGTCAGAGGAATATGGTGGAGGTTCTTTAACAGCGCTTCCTATCATTGAAACTCAGGCAGGCGATGTTTCAGCATATATCCCAACTAACGTAATTTCTATCACAGATGGTCAGATCTATCTTGAGACAGAAATGTTTAACTCAGGTTTCAGACCAGCTATTAATGCCGGTTTATCTGTATCTCGAGTTGGTGGTGCTGCTCAGATTAAGGCTATTAAGAAGATTTCTGCTCCTATCAGAACTGAGTTAGCTCAGTTTAGAGAGTTAGCTTCATTTGCTCAGTTTGGTTCAGACTTAGATGCTGATACAAGAGAGAAGTTAGCACAGGGTGAAAGAATCAGAGAAATGCTTAAGCAGCCTCAGTATAAGCCAATGCCAGTTGAATATCAGGTAATTATTATCTTTGCTGTAACAAGAAAGTATGTACTTGATATCCCAACAGAAAAGATTGGCGATTTTGAAACAGGTTTATTTGACTTCATCAATACAAAGTATCCTACAATTCCAGAGCAGATTAAGTCTACTAAGGAATTATCAGAGGAGAACGAAAAAGCACTTGTTAATGCTATTGAAGAGTTCAAGAAGAGTTTTAAGTAATTAGTAAAATGTAGTCGCTACATTTACTAGCTTTTAGGAAACGGAGGTAAATTTTATGGCCTCAATGAGAGACATAAAAAGACGTAGAGACAGTATACAAAGCACTGGTCAGATTACCAAAGCTATGAAGCTCGTTTCCACTGTTAAGTTACAGAGAGCTAAGGGTAAGGCTGAATCAACAAAGCCATACTCAGATCTTATGTATGAAACTGTTAGTAACATTTTAGCTAAGTCAGGAAATATCAATCATAGATATTTAGTGGCTGGCGAATCTACTAAGAAGGCAGTTATTACAATAACAGGTAACAGAGGATTAGCGGGTGGTTATAACTCGAACATTGATAAACTCATAATCAATAGTGGTTTTAACAAGGATGATGTAGATATTATTGCTATCGGTACTAAGGGAAGAGATTTCCTTAAGAGAAAAGGTTACAACATTGCAAAGGATTATTCTGATGTAATCAACGAACCTCTCTACACTGATGCAAAGGAAATCTGCGACGAATTACTTGAAAGATTTGCTGCAGGTGAAATCGGTGAGATTTATCTTGCCTATACATCATTTAAGAACACAGTAGTGCATATTCCAAAGCTTATTAAGTTATTACCAGTATCAACTGAGGACTTAAAGTCTGAGGAAAGTGATAAGAAGGTAGATACAACTCCAATGAGCTACGAGCCAGAGGAAGATGAAGCACTTGATATGATCATACCAAAGTATGTATGCTCACTTATCTATGGTGCCTTAATTGAATCTGTTGCCAGTGAAAATGGTGCTCGTATGCAGGCTATGGATAATGCTACAAGTAACGCTGAGGATCTCATTTCCAAGTTATCTCTTCAGTACAACAGAGCTCGTCAGGGCGCTATTACTCAGGAGATTACAGAGATTATCGGCGGTGCAAATGCTACTGGCTAATTAAGAGTGCTTAATTAAGTTATACTGTTAGATTTAAAATAAATCTTTTATTTAACTAATAATGGAGGTTAGTAATGGCAGATAAGAATATCGGTAAGATTACTCAGATCATCAGTGCCGTAATTGATATTAAGTTCACTGAGGGTAATCTTCCAGAAATTAATTCAGCCATCAACATAAAGACTAATGACGGCGGCAAGCTCGTAGTCGAGGTTGCACAGCATCTTGGTGACGATACAGTAAGATGTATCGCCCTTGGTCCTACAGATGGTTTGGTTAGAGGTATGGAAGCAGAAGCTACAGGAAAGCCAATTTCTGTTCCAGTTGGTGAAAACACACTTGGACGTATCTTTAACGTATTAGGTGATCCTATTGATAACAAGCCAACTCCAGATGTAGAAGAGTACATGCCTATTCATAGACAGGCTCCTACATTTGCTGAACAGGCTACTAACACAGAGATGTTAGAGACAGGTATCAAGGTAGTAGATTTACTTTGCCCTTACCAGAAGGGTGGTAAAATCGGTCTATTCGGTGGTGCCGGTGTAGGTAAGACAGTTCTTATTCAGGAACTTATTAGAAATATCGCTACTGAGCACGGTGGATATTCAGTATTCACAGGTGTAGGTGAGCGTACAAGAGAGGGTAACGATCTTTACCATGAAATGATGGAATCAGGCGTTATCGAAAAAACAACAATGGTATTTGGTCAGATGAACGAACCACCTGGAGCTAGAATGAGAGTTGGTTTAACAGGTCTTACAATGGCTGAGTACTTCAGAGATAAGGGTGGAAAGGATGTACTTCTTTTCATCGATAATATCTACAGATTTACTCAGGCAGGTTCAGAGGTTTCAGCCTTACTTGGACGTATGCCATCAGCCGTTGGTTACCAGCCAACACTTCAGACTGAAATGGGTGCTCTTCAGGAGCGTATCACATCAACAAAGAACGGTTCTATCACTTCAGTTCAGGCCGTTTATGTACCTGCGGATGATTTAACTGACCCAGCGCCAGCTACAACATTTGCCCATCTTGATGCTACAACAGTTCTTTCACGTTCTATCGTAGAACTTGGTATCTACCCAGCTGTAGATCCACTTGAGTCAACATCAAGAATCCTTGACCCTAGAGTCGTAGGTGAGGAGCATTATAAGACAGCTCGTGCCGTTCAGGAAATCTTACAGAGATATAAGGAATTACAGGATATCATTGCTATCCTTGGTATGGATGAATTATCAGAAGAAGATAAGCTTGTTGTATCTAGAGCAAGAAAGGTTCAGAGATTCTTATCTCAGCCATTCCACGTTGCTGGACAGTTTACAGGCTTAGAGGGTAGATATGTTTCTATCCAGGATACAATCCAGGGCTTCAAGGAAATCCTTGAAGGTAAGCATGATGATATTCCAGAAAGTTACTTCCTTAACTGCGGTAGCATTGATGATGTATTAGCTAAGGTAAAGTAAAATTTGCTTGACTAGATTGTATATTTGAGATGCTTTTGCATGTAAAGGAGGATTACCATGGCAGAGACTATGAAGCTTCTGGTTAATACACCAGATAGAGTTTTTTATGAAGACGATTCTGTTACTATGGTTGAACTTGCTACTTCAGAGGGAGAGATTGGTGTTTTTCCACAGCATATTCCTCTTACATCAGTAGTTGTACCATGTGTACTTAAGATTCATCATGGTAATGAAGTTGAAAAAGCTGCTATTCATGGTGGTATCATCGAAATTCTTAAGGATAAGGTGACAATCCTTGCAGAGGTTGCAGAGTGGCCAGATGAAATCGATGTTAATAGAGCTAATGAGGCTAGAGTTAGAGCTGAGAGACGTCTTTCAGCTAAAGATCCTAACCTTGATGTAGCTAGAGCAGAGATGGCATTAAAGAGATCACTTGCAAGACTTGGAGCAGCTAAATAAAAAATTTTGGGGCGCAGGAATTGCGCCCCTTTTTTTACTTAACAAGAGGGGAAAATAAAGGTATAATTTAGAAGATAGTTTTTTGTAATTAAATAGGAATATAAGAGATAAGATTGGATTAAGTATGGAATTAAAGGAATTTTTAGAGTCGAATTTAAATGAGAAGTTAATAGATTGTACAATTTCAGCTAGACGAAAAAAAGATGAAAAGAAGGCTTACAGGGTTAAAATTAGACCTGTAAAGATTAATGATAAATTGCTTTTTCAGGCAGAGGAGTTTGTAGGAAGACAGGCTTTTCATAAGAACTTGGAAAAGGGAGAACTAATAGAAGCAATTAAGGAATATTTAAAGGAATTTAGTCAGGCTCAGTTTAACTTAACTGATGCCACAGGACTTGTTCTTGCTTCTAAATATAAGGAAGGTCAGGAACAGCACTACACTATTAAGCTAAAGAAGGCTAAGGAAGTGAAGGCTATGAGGGACCTTAATCACAATAAGAAAAAGAGATACATTTTAGAAGAAGGAATCCTTGTTCCATTCTTAGTTGACCTTGGGGTTATGACTAAGGAGGGCAAGATTGTTAATTCTAGATATGATAAGTTTAAGCAGATTAATAGATTCTTAGAGTTTATTGAAGATATTTTACCATCCCTATCTAAGGATAGAGAGCAGACAATTATTGATTTTGGTTGTGGTAAGTCTTATTTAACATTTGCCATGTACTATTATCTTAAGGTTTTAAAGGGCTATGACATTCGTGTTATTGGACTTGATTTAAAAGAGGATGTAATTAATAACTGTAATGCCCTTGCTAAGGATTATGGATATGATAAGCTAAATTTCTATGTGGGAGATATTGCCTCATATAAGGATGTGGATGCTGTGGATATGGTAGTTACCCTCCACGCCTGCGATACCGCAACGGATTATGCCTTGGCAAATGCAGTCAAGTGGGGAGCTAAGGTCATCTTGTCGGTACCTTGTTGCCAGCATGAAGCTAATAAGACAATTGATAATGAAATTCTAAAGCCAGTTATGGATTATGGAATTTTAAAGGAGAGATTGGCAGCTATTATAACGGATGCTTCAAGAGCTAAGATGCTTGAGGCCAATGGTTATGACACACAGATTTTAGAGTTTATTGATATGGAACATACACCTAAGAATCTCTTGATTCGCGGGGTTAAGAATTCTAAAAAAGAGGGAAATAAAGGTGCGAGACTTGAAAATGATATAATGAATCAGGCACTTAATTTAGATCTGACTTTGTCTAGACTTATTTAACTTTTTAAAATAGACATTTCAGATTATTGATGGGAGATTATTATGGAGACAAAAAAGAATTTAAAGATGAAACATTGGATTCTTGGAATTATTTTTGTAGTTACGGGAGTTCTTACATTTTTAACAATGGAATTAGAAGCGGAAGAGGCTTCATATACTACTATGTCACAGGCTAGCCTTCCGATTGTGTACTTTAAGACAGATGCAGGCAATAGTTACAATGCCCTTCATGGCTATACAGAGGAAATTGATTCCACTATGGACTGCGAGGACATTACCCCTATTGGAACAGATAGAAGCGTAAGCCTTTCAATTAATACTTATGGTACAGAGGTTGAAGGCATTACTTATAAGGTAAGAGATTTAGATTCTGGGGATTTGTATGAAAGCAATGAAGTAAAGGATTTTAGTGTGGTTTCTGATTACATTGATGTTTCTTTTACTCTTAAGAATTTAATTGATGATGATGTGAAATATTCCCTTGAAATTGTGTTAGACCTTGAAGGGGATAAAGAGGCTCATTACTATGCCAACATTATTAAGGGCGATAGTTATGATATTCAGGAATACCTTGATTTTGTTTTAAATTTCAACGAAGTAACTTTTGATTCCTCAAGAGTTAATGAGATTGCAAATTACTTGGAGTCAAGTAGTTCAAGTGCTAATGATAATTTCGGACATGTGGACATTTACTCAAGTAGTTCAATGATTACCTGGGGAGATTTAGATCCATATCTTGAAAGTGATATTCAAATTAGCGTTAAGGATGTAAATTCAGAGATTGCAGTTATTTGTCTTGAATATAGAATGGGTGCAGAGAATAGCTACGGTTCTTACGACACTTACGTGGTTAATGAATATTACAGAGTTAGAAAGACAAGTCAGAGATTTTATCTGCTTAATTACGAGCGCGATGCCAATCAGATTTTTGATGCGAAAAATGATTTAGTAACCACAACAAGAATTGATCTTGGTATTACATCCACTACAGAAGTTAATATGCTTTCTGATGAGGATGGAGCTTACAACTATTTTGTAAATAATGGATCTCTTTGGTGCTATAGCGTCTCAGATAACATTTTCACAAGTGTATTCTCCTTTAGTAGTGAGGATACAGACTCGGTTCGTGAGGATTATCTAGACCATGACTTTAAACTTATAAATGTAGATAGTAACGGCGATGCAACTTTTGCGGTCATGGGTTACATGAACAGAGGTGAGCATGAGGGTGAAGTGGGAATTTCCCTTTACCAGTACGATTACTCAGATAATATTGTTAACGAGGTTGTATTTATTCCGCTAAACACAAGCTATACTGTGCTTTCTGAGAATGCCGGCGGTATTGCTTATCTTAATGAGAATAAATTCTACTGCCTTGTGGATGACACTCTTTACTCTATTGATATTTCAAGTTTAGAGATTATGGAGGTTGTAACAGATTTAGTTGAGGGCACTTATGCAGTATCTGAGGACGGTTCAACAATTTGTTATAGCACAAGCGGAGATTTAAATAATACAGATACTCTTAGAATTTATAATATGGCCAACAGTTCTGATTATCAGATTAAGGCAGATGAGGGAGATAGCCTCAATGTCATCGGCTTTATTGATGGGGACTGCGTTTATGGTATAGCTCACAAGTCAGATATTAGTTCTGATGATATGGGTAACGAGATTTTTGCTATGTATAAGGTTTGCATTGTGGATAGCGAATATAACGTAATTAAGGAATATGAGCAGGATGGCATTTACATTAGTAATGCTGAGATTGACGGTAAGAGAGTTACTCTTACAAGAGTGACAAAGTCAGGTGATAGCTATGTTTCTTCAACAATTGACCAGCTTATTAATAAGGATGAAAATGTAGTTGAGGACGAGCTTAGTGTGGTTACAGCCACTACAACTGCAAGACTTACAGAAACTCGTATTTTGCTTTTTAAGGCGGCTTCTTCCACAAGTGGAGTTTCTCTTAGAGCATCAGAAAAAATCGTCTATAATGAGAAGAAATGGGTGGATTTAGACAAGACTATAACAGGTGAAGGTAAGTATTATGTTTATGCATATGGAAGATACCTACAAAGTTATGAAAATTTAAATACTGCTATTAGTAAGGCTTACGATAGTTACGGCTATGTGCTTGATAACAATGCTAACTTAGTTTATAGAAGATATAAGAGTACTCAGAGCTCTCTATCAAACTTAAGTATTACAAGTTCAAGTTCAACAATAGCCACAGCGGCACAGACACTAGCTAATTACGCAGGTGAGAATATTAATATTGCAAGTCTTATGACCTCTGGCCTATCAGTCATTGACGCCCTTAAAACTGCTGATAATTTACAGCCATTAAGTATTAGCGGCTTAAGCGTTGATAAGTTATTAAATTATGTGGCAGATGGCTATCCACTAGTTGCTAAGACAGGAGATAATAGTTACTGTATTATTACAGCTTACGATTCAGATAATATTACATACATTGATTTAGCAACATCAGCAACAGAAACAAAGACAATTACTGCTGCAAGTAAGATATTTACAGAGGCAGGCAATGTTTATTTGACATATTATAAGTAAAATGAATTTAAACCGGTGCGATAATTCGCGCCGGTTATTTTTGTATAAAATTTATCGTAATAAAATAGAGATTATATTTAAAACTTGTTATAATATTAGAAGAGTAATGAGGATAGTAAATAGCCACAAATTACGGGGCTATTAATGGAGGATATTATGGCAACTACAAAAACTGGGGGAAGCACAGCCACTTCTAAATCTAAGGGAAAAAAGAAAAAGAAAAGATCAGTGGGAAAAGTGATTCTTAGCCTACTAATACTAATAATATTAGTGGCTTTAATTATATTTTGGCCAAAAATTCAAAGAATAACAGAGCTATATGATGACGCCTGCAAGATAGCCTCTACAAGCAGTCTTAATGATTTTAATGGTAGCCAGACTACAATTATTAATGACAAGGATGGCAATGAAATAGGCAGTATGCGTGATACTAAAGATATGTATTACGTGGCTTATGAGGATATCCCAGAAAATCTAGTCAATGCCTTTGTAGTTATGGAGGATAGAGATTATTACAAGCATCAGGGCGTTGACTATAAGGCTATTATAAGAGCGGTTATAGCCAATCAAAAAGCCAACGACATTGTTCAAGGTGCAAGTACCATTACACAGCAGCTAGCAAGAAACATTTACTTAAGTCAGGAAGTTAGCTGGGAGCGAAAGGTAGAGGAGATTTTCCTTGCTCAGGAGCTTGAGGCGAAATACTCTAAAGAGCAGATTCTAGAGTTCTATCTTAATAACATTTACTTTGGAAATGGTTATTACGGGGTGCAGGCCGCAAGTCTTGGATATTTTCAAAAGACCATTGACCAGCTAGATTTATCAGAGATGGCCTTTATTGCTGCCATTCCAAACAATCCTACAAAGTACAATCCTCTAACTAATTACGACAACACCGTGTATCGTCGCAATATCATATTGCACGAGCTTTACGAATATAGCTATATTTCGGAACTTGACTATTTGGTGGCTGAAAATGAAGTCGTTAGCCTTAACGCTAAATCCGTAGCCACTACCAATAATTCTGTAGTAACTTATGCAAGACATTGTGCCACAGAGGCTCTAATGGACCTTTACGGTTTTGACTTTAGGTCTAACTTTACAAGTGATGAGGACTATGATGGCTACTGCGAGGACTACGAGGCTTTCTACACCTACTGTCAGCAGCTTTTAATTTCCGGTGGCTACATAATTAATACAAGTATAGATATGTCGGCGCAAAACGCCCTTCAGGAATCTGTGGATGAAAATCTTTCTTGGAGCAGTGAAACAGGTGATGGCGGGGTTTATAGCCTGCAGGGAGCAGCCACAAGTATAGATAATGAAACGGGTCTTGTGGTGGCAATCGTTGGTGCAAGAAGTCAGGATTTAGTAGGCCTTACACTTAATAGAGCCTACCAAAGCTATAGACAGCCCGGTTCTTCAATAAAGCCGCTGATATGTTATCTTCCATATTTGCAGCTCGGACATACACCAGATTCTATTGTGGTAGATGAGTATATTGAAAATGGACCGGCAAACGCAGATGGTTACTATGCGGGAGAGATGACCTTAAGAGATGCTGTTAAGCTTTCAAAAAATACGGTGGCGTGGAAGATATTCCAAGAGATAACTCCTAGCGGTGGCATTTCATTTTTATTAAACATGGACTTCCATAAGGTTTGGATGGACAAGGAATACAACGCAGCAGCCCTTGGTGGTTTTACTTATGGCGTGTCTACTGTGGAGATGGCAGCAGCCTATGCAACGATTGAAAACGATGGCTATTATAGAAAGGCCACTTGTATAAATAATATTACAACAGTGGATAATACGCTGGTTTGGGACCACAGTCAGATTGCTTCTGAGAGGATTTATGAAACTAATGCCTGCAGAATGATGACAAGTATGCTAGAAACTGTTGTGGAGAGCGGTACTGGTGTGGGGGCTTCTTGCTATAATGCAGTGATTGCCGGAAAAACTGGTACTACAAATTCTAATAAGGATGCTTGGTTTGTAGGTTACAGCGCCTATTACACAACTTCCGTTTGGATAGGTTATGATTATCCACAGACCCTTTCTAGTGTAAATACTAAGGCGATTTTTAAGCAGTACATGGAATATATTCATTCTGGCCTTGAAAAGAAGAATTTTGAAAGCTACGAAGAAGGGGCTACAGATTCCACAACGGAGGCAAGCACTAGTGCACAGTCAGAAAGTGTGGATTCTAATCAAGGTGAGAACACAACGAATGTGGATGCCAATGAAAATGCATCTACAAAGGCAGTGGATGAAAATGGTGTAGAAATAGATGCCGGTGGAAATTCAGATGGAGATAGGAATGCCGGTTCAGGGGCAGCAGGCTCTTATAATGATAATGATAGTAATGTGGAATTAGATGATGATGGCGGAGGCGGTGCAAACTCCGATGGCGACAGTGATGCTGTAACATATTAAAAGCAATAAAAAACTCCTAGGAAAAATTCCTAGGAGTTTCTAAATATCTGAACTATTACAAAATGAAATACAAATTACTTACCGTAGTGTAATTCGTTGTATTCCTTAACTCTATTCTGGATTCTTTCAACAGGGTTTAATAAGTTGCTGATTGAAGAATCATGGTTAAGTGTATCAATGATAAGAGCCATGTACTTACTCATATCTACGTTGATATACCAAGGCTTAGATAAAAGCTCTTCTGGCTGGTAGATAAGGTTAGTTGTAAGAATCTTATCGATGATGCCCTTCTCATAAGCTTCATCAAACTTCTTAAATCCGTTAGTGAAAAGACCGAATGTTGTTGCACAGAATACTCTGTTAGCCTTACGTCTCTTAAGTTCTGAAGCAACATCAATCATAGATTCACCAGATGAAATCATATCATCAATGATAATAACATCCTTGCCTTCAACATTAGTTCCAAGGAACTCATGAGCAACGATTGGGTTACGACCATCAACGATCTTAGTATAATCTCTTCTCTTATAGAACATACCCATATCAAGACCAAGTAAGTTGGCAAGATATACAGCACGTCCCATACCACCTTCATCAGGAGAGATAACCATCATATGATCTGAATCGATATGAAGATCATCAACACCAAGTAAGAGGTACTTTACAAACTGATATGTACATGAAACTGATTCAAAACCATTAAGTGGAATTGCGTTCTGTACTCTAGGGTCATGAGCATCGAAAGTAATAATGTTATCAACACCCATATTAGTTAATTCCTGAAGCATGAAAGCACAGTCAAGGGATTCTCTACCTGTTCTCTTATGCTGTCTTGACTCATAAAGGAAAGGCATAATAACTGAAATACGTCTTGCCTTACCACCTGCAGCCATAATAACTCTCTTAAGATCAGCATAGTGATCATCAGGAGACATTCTATTAGGTACGCCGTTAAGTGAGTATGTGAGACTGTAATTAGCTACGTCAACCATGATATAAAGATCATGACCTCTAACTGAATCACTAAGTGTTCCCTTACCTTCACCTGAACCAAATCTTGGTGTCTTAGCATCAAGGATATAAGAATCCTTCTTGTAACCTGCTACACTAAGAACAGTTTCGTTGTCACGCTTTTCTCTCCAATCTACAAGGTACTTATCAACCTTATCTCCCATAGCTGTGCAGCTCTTTAATGGAATAATTCCTAATTTACCATAAGGAATAGTTGCAATATGACGTTCGTCTCGTGGCATAATATAACTCCTCCGTAATAATATAACAATAAAAAGTGACTGGTTTGTTTTGCAAAACCTATACTAATATAATCAAGTAGCAAGATAAAGTCAATGATTATTTCTTTTAAGAATTCGAATATCCTGTCCGAACAAACCTAAAAGTTTGTAGGAACTAAGCAGTCTAGAGAAGACTCTTTCAGAGTATCTTTCTCCAATTTCATTAATTTCAAGATTGGCTGAAATTATCATAGGCTTCTTTCTTATACTACGTTCATTAATAATATAAAACAATCTAGAATTAGTATATGAATTGCTATTCTCTGTACCTAAATCATCTATAATAAGAAGATCGGCATCAAGAAAATATTGTGTATCGACTACGTTGTCTTTATTTTTGTTAAAATCCTTGCTCTCAAAACTTTCAAAAAATTCGATAGCAGTAAGATATATAACACTATGTGAACTATCGAGCAATTCCTTAGCAATACAGTTTGTAAGGAAGGTTTTGCCAACACCGGTATTACCGGTAATTAAAAGGTTAGTGAATTCCTTATCGAAATTCTTAACAAATTTAGTAACGATTGCAAAAACCTTCTCCATGTTCTGTCTAGCAGTAGTGCCAAAACGTGGATTAATCTTTGTATCATCGTACCATTTATATGAAAATGTATTGAAATTCTCATCTTTAATAATGTTCTTAAGATTAGAATCTCTATATACAAGATCAATGGCAAATTTCTTAAAGCATGAACACTTCTCCTGGCCTATAAAGCCTGTGTCATGACACTTCTCACAGCTATAAATATCATCGAGATAATTAGCTGGTTTACCAAGAGATAGAAGCAATTGCTTCTTTTCTTCTTCAAGGGCCTTTAATTTAGAATCAAAATCCTTGTCATAATCATTAGTTGAATTGATTCGACTCTTTGCCGCCTCTAAAGAAATCTCTATAACTTTATTATCAATTTCTTCTAGCTTAGGAGATAAGTTCTTAATCTCCTCATAACGACTATCAAGTATTCTGTTGTTTAGGCTTCTTATGTCATCGTAATGTCGCATAACAGAAGCATATTGAGTATTAGTTAAAGCCATATAGTCCCTCTTTTATTCTTATTAAAAATAAAATTATCATAGCAGTTATATATTACCATAAAATGCTAATATATAACCACTATGAATAAGCTCAAATTTAAAATATTAATGAAACATTAATTACATATTGTCGTATAAAGAATCGTAGAATTCTTGTGAATACTCTCTTTGCTGGAAATTATTGAACTTGTTAGTTTTATTTCTAGCAGCTGATTTATTAGTCATGTTATTAGCTCTTGCTGTTGTAGTGTTAGTATAACCAGCAGCCTTGTTAGCCTTAAAGTCTGCATCTGCTCTTGAGATGTCCTCGAAGTTCTTTACTCCTGATTCATACCAGCCCTTAATAATAGAGTCGGCATACTGAAAACTTGCCTGATGTGTATTAGCTAAACTACGGTTACAAGCTTCAGCAATAATTTCAGGACTAAAGTGGTATTCTTTGCTCCATCTGTTGATGTAGTCCTTCTCTGAGCTACCAAGTTCTCTATTAGAGATACCAAAAGCCTTTAATACGCTAATTGTAGCGTTACTATGATTAGTTACTTCCTCCTTGGCAGCAGCAACACTTGTGATGCCTTTCTCGTGCCAGTTAAGAGCAGTAGCTTCTATATATCTAACATCCTTATGATTAGCTTCTACGCAGTAAGCGAAAAGATAATCAATTAAAGATGAAGAAAAACTAAGGTTATCGTATAAGTAAACGATTAAGTTGCATTCCTTTTGAGTTAAAGGTCTGCTTAAGTAAGCCTGAATACCAAAGAGTAATAATGAGAAGTCTTCTTCATTATTTAACTCATCCATTCTTGCTGATGATGGTTCAACTAAGGATGGCTTGTTAGCTTCAATTGTAGCCTGTGGCATAGAAGAAACTGTTGAGCTCTGACTTGCTATGTTAGCGTTAATACTAACTACATTAGAGCCAAGAGCTGAGTTATTAAAATTAGCAGCCTTGCTTGCTTGATTATTAGCCTGATTATTAGAAGCTAAGTTATTTATAACTTCGTCTTCGTTCTTTAAGTTGATATTCAAGTTATATCCATTAGCGGATGTATCAGAAACTCTTGAAACCAAGTTATTAGTGTTGTTGTTAAGGTCCTTAAGAGTGATTCCGCAAATTGTATTGTCAGAATTATACTCAAGCTCTAAAAGTCCTAACTTATCCCAATATCTTAGGGCTCTGATTACATCTGATTCTGTCTGATTAAAAGTATCTGCAAGAGAGGAGATGCTTAAATTGCTATTCTTATTAGAAAGAAGACGTAAAAGATAAAGATAAATCTTTACGAATTCTCCACTTGTATTAGGTATAAACTGGTCAATAAATATGTCCGGAACTGCTGTATAACCATTAGCAGTTTCTGTTGAAAGTACTAAATTACGCATTGTTGCCCCTCTTTCATATAGTAAGTCTGACTTAAAAGTCTTTTGCAAGTCAGATTATATCACACCTTTAACTTCTTGCAAATGTAGACAGGTTCTGCACATTTGCATTGTGGATATTGTGGATAATGTGGATAATTATTTGAACTATGTCATTAAATCACTAAATATCTAGCTTTCCTAAATGGACTTGTTAACATAAAAATCCACAGAAACCTATGTGGAAAATCCCATAAGCTCTGTGGATAATGTGGATAACTTTGTTGAAAACAAATGTTTCTGTTAATTTTTTCCGTTATTTACTAACTTTTCCCCAACTTTTACGATGTCACCAGCACCCATAGTTATCAACAAGTCACCGTTGACACAATTTTTTTCTAAAAATTTTTCGATTTCTTCAAATGTATCTATATAGTAACATTCCTTGCCTAAAGCTTTAATCTTATCGGCTAAGTCAGCGGAGCTAATTCCTAGATTATCTGTCTCTCTAGCAGGATAAATCTTAGCTAAAACTACCTTATCAGCAAGAGAAAGAGCTGTTGCAAACTCATTCATTAAAGACTTAGTTCTTGTATAAGTATGAGGCTGGAAAACGCACCATACAGTCTTATGTGGATAATGCTTACAAGAATCAAGAGTTGCCTTGATTTCATCTGGGTGATGAGCATAGTCATCGATTACTGTTACGCCGTTAAATTCACCCTTCTTCTGGAAACGTCTATCTGTTCCTGTGAAGTTCTTTAAACCAGCCTTGATAGAGTCGAGGTCAATGCCTTCATTTTCAGCAGCAGCAATTGCAGCTAGTGAATTATAGACGTTGTGAAGTCCAGGTACGCTTAAAGCGATAGTTGTAACTTCTGCGCCCTCTTTAATAAGTGTGTAGCTGCAGCAGCCATAAGCATCATAACTAATATTAGTAGCGCTGTAGTTAGATTTCTTTGGATCCTCGCCAAATGTAATTACGTGGCAATGCTTATCCTTAAAGAAATATTCGTAGTCTTCAATATCTGAGCTAATAATTAATGTACCAACATTATCAGGTAACTTTTCAACAAAGAGCTTGAAAGAGTGTCTGATATCATCTAAGTCCTTAAAGAAGTCAAGGTGATCTGCCTTAACATTTAAGATGATGTTAGTTGTTGGATTAAAAGATAAGAAGCTGTTAGTGTATTCGCAAGCTTCTGTTACGAAAAGATCTGACTTACCAACTCTTACATTTCCATTAATACTATTAAGAATACCGCCAACAGAAATTGTTGGGTCAGCATTAGCTGCCATAAAGATTTCTGTAAGCATAGATGTTGTTGTAGTCTTTCCGTGAGTTCCTGCTACATTAATTGCAGAACGATAATTGCTCATAATCTGACCTAAAAGTTCTGCACGTGTAAGCATAGGTATATTTTTTTCTTTAACAGCTACAAACTCAGGATTGTCTGGATGTATAGCAGCAGTATAGACAACAAGGTCAATATCATCTGTGATATTAGCTGCTGACTGTGGGTATGAAACCTTGCATCCCATGTCCTCTAATTCCTTAGTAAGTTTAGAGGCAGCCTGGTCTGAACCGGAAACTTTAAAATTTTCTTTAACAAGAATCTGAGCAAGGCCGCTCATGCTGATTCCGCCAATTCCAATAAAATGTACTGAAATAGGCTTCTTAAAATCGATTTTGTACATATTAAATGTGCCTTCTTTCTCATAAATTTATTTTGTAATAGATTGCTTATCTAATAAGAAACTAATTTTTGACCTGCAAAAATAGCAAGTTCATTATATATTATAACTATTTATGGGAAATTTCAATTTTTTCATAACAAAATATGGTAATAATACGAAAAATATCAAAATATCCAGAAAAAATAGGAAAAAAGTTTTTACTTAAATATTATATTGTGCTATACTTTTAGTATCTAGAACCGTAGAAATTATTTACATCAGAGGTGATAGCATGATTAAGAAAGAGATGATAGCTATGCTACTTGCTGGTGGCCAGGGAAGTCGTCTGGGTGTTTTGACTTCTAAGGTCGCAAAGCCAGCTGTGGCATTTGGTGGAAAGTATCGTATTATTGATTTTCCACTAAGTAATTGTATCAATTCAGGAATTGATACAGTTGGTGTGTTGACACAGTATCAACCACTAAGACTTAATACCCATATTGGAATTGGTATTCCATGGGATTTGGATCGTAATGTTGGAGGCGTTACAGTCCTTCCTCCATATGAAAAGAGTACTAACAGTGAATGGTATACAGGTACAGCCAATGCCATTTACCAGAACCTTGACTATATGGAACAATTTAATCCTGAGTATGTATTAATACTTTCAGGTGACCACATCTATAAGATGGATTATAAGATTATGCTTGATTATCACAAGGCTAATAATGCTGATGTTACTATTGCAGCTATGCCGGTTCCTATTGAGGAAGCTTCTAGATTCGGTATCGTTGTAACAGATGGTGATAACAAGATAACAGAATTTGAGGAGAAGCCAGCTAACCCTAAAAGCAATTTAGCATCCATGGGTATTTACATTTTCAGCTGGAAGATTTTAAAGGATGCACTTATTAAGTTGAAAGATCAGCAAGAGTGCGATTTTGGAAAGCACATTATTCCATATTGCTTTAATAGTAATAAGAGAATCTTTGCTTATGAATATAACGGTTATTGGAAGGATGTAGGAACTCTTAGTTCTTATTGGGAAGCTAATATGGAGCTTATCGATATTATTCCTATCTTTAACCTTTATGAGGAATTCTGGAAGATCTACACAAGTAATGATGCAATTCCTCCTCAGTATATCGCATCAGATGCCTATATTGAGAAGAGTATCATTGGAGATGGTACAGAAGTCTATGGTAAGGTATTTAACTCAGTCATTGGTAGTGGCGTAGTAATTGAAGAGGGAGCAGAAGTTCATGATTCAATTATTATGAATAATACTAAGATTGGTAAGAATACAATCATTAATAAGTCAATTATTGCTGAAGATGTTACAATCGGAGACAATGTTGAACTTGGAGTTGGGGAAGAAGCTGAGAATATCAAGCTTCCAAAGATTTATAACTCTGGCCTGGTAACAATTGGAGAATGTACAGTTATTCCTGACAACATTAAGGTTGGCAAGAACAGTGCAATTTCAGGAGTGACAACTGCTTCTGATTATACTGATAATCAGTTAGCAAGTGGTGGATTTTTAATTAAGGCAGGTGAAGAGTAATGAAGGCGATAGGAATTATTTTAGCCGGCGGAAACAACAGAATGATGAGAGAATTGACTAATAAGAGAGCTATTGCTGCAATGCCTATTGCCGGTAGTTACAGAGGTATTGATTTTGCTCTTAGTAATATGTCAAATTCCCGCATTCAGAAGGTTGCTGTTATAACACAGTACAATGCAAGATCACTTAACTCACATTTGAGTTCATCTAAGTGGTGGGATTTTGGTAGAAAGCAGGGCGGTTTGTATGTGTTTACACCTACAATAACTGCTGAAAGTAGTAACTGGTATAGAGGAACAGCAGATTCTATATATCAGAATATACATTTTCTAAAGTCAAGCCATGAGCCTTATGTAGTAATTGCATCAGGTGATGGCGTATATAAAATGGATTATAATAAGATACTTGAATATCACATCGAGAAGAAGGCTGATATTACAATGGTAGTTAAGAAGTTAACTGACAGAAGTGATATTAACCGTTACGGCGTTGTTGCCATGACTGATGAAGGTAGAATTACTGAGATTGAAGAGAAGCCTTTAGAGACTAATCTTTCAACAGTATCAACAGGTATCTATGTAATAAGAAGACGTCTTTTAATTGAATTACTTGAAAAGGCGGCTGAAGAGGATAGACATGAATTTGTTAGAGATATCCTCGTTAGATATAAGAATATTAAGAAGATTTATGGATATAAACTCGATACATATTGGAGTAACATTTCCACTGTAGATGCATATTACAAGACTAATATGGATTTCTTAAATAAGGATGTTAGAGATTACTTCTTTAAGCAGTATCCAGATGTTTACTCTAAGGTAGAAGATTTACCTCCAGCAAAGTACAATTTTGGAGCAAATGTAAAGAACAGTTTAGTATCAAGTGGTTCCATAGTAAATGGTACTGTAGAGAATTCAGTGTTATTTAAGAAGATTTATGTGGGAAATAACGCTGTAATTAAGAACTCTATCATTTTAAACAATGCCTATATCGGTGATAATGCATACATCGAGAACTGCATCGTAGAAAGCAACAGTACTATTAAGGCTAACGCAAGATACGTTGGCGAGGCAGGTCCTCAGATCGTCATAGAGGATAGCCCATTATATTACTAATTTGGTTACTAAAGTTCGTGGACAGAATAGACAACGTATGAGGCACCCCGCGAATTAGTAAATATATCAGGAAACTTTAATCGTGCGGTTTGCAGTCTTATCAAAGCAAGTTAACTTATAGTTAATTTTGGGAGGAATTAACCGTAAGAAGGATAGACTGGTAGACGATATATAAAAAGTTCCTTGACTAGTAACGAAGGGATATTAATATGTTTGGCCGGCAAAAAAGTTGCGGCAGAAGGGGTGCTTATGAATATTACAGACGTAAGAGTACGTAAGATTACTAAGGAAGGCAAGATGAAGGCTGTAGTATCTGTAACAATCGACGACGAGTTTGTTGTGCATGATATTAAGGTTATTGAAGGCGAAAAGGGTTTATTTATCGCTATGCCAAGTAGAAAGTCTACTGATGGCGAATATAGAGATATCGCTCATCCTATCAATACAGCCACAAGGGACAACCTTCAGAAATTAGTGCTCGAAGCTTACGAAAAAGCAGACGACACACCAGCTGAAGAGTAATTTTAGTGATTATTCTAATGTAGCTAAACCGCAATTGGCACACATTACGTATAATGTAAAAACTTAAAAGTGTATGACAGCTGCTTGCGCTGTAAGACACGAAATTGTAAATGGCTTCCTTACATTAGGAGGCCATTTTCTTTTTATAAAAATGTATTATTACATAAGAATAAAATAACAAATAAACTAATGGTATATGAACTTTTTAAAAAACCTTTGTATAAATTATACAATACTATATAGTAGACTACAGAAATATTGTATAGATTACATAATTTTTATGCATCTTTAAGAATAAGATAATAAAACCTACCAATAGTAGGTAAGTATCAACTAATATATCGTTAGTACTATAGTCATAGGAAATAAGTACTTATTTAAAAGGAAAATATAAAATTTTTGATAACAATTTATTCATGAAAATTTTACATTTAAGTACTAGTCTTATGGTACTGTGGTACTATCATTTGACATATCTGTCAAAATAGACAATAAAATCCTCTAGTTTTTAGTGAAAATTTCACAAGCCCTTGTGTTGACGTAAAAATCATATTTTAGATATAATGGCAAATGTCAGCAGGAGAAGTAATTTGTGGGACGCAATGAATTGCTGATAAGGAGTTTAGTGATTATATATTTTTATGGGAGGAACGGTCTATGAAGACTAAAATGAGAGCGAGAATTATGTCAATCGCAATGGCAATTCTCATGGTTGTTGGTCTTATGCCAACTGATTTTTCAGTTGTGAATGTAAGAGCCAATGAGGATAGTTCAAATACTCATGTATTTGAAACATCAACACTTACAGCAACAGCTGCAGGTACTTATACAGATGGACAAGAAATTACATATGATGACTATTTCACAATAGTTGCAAGTTCAAAGACAAAGATTGACTCAAGTTCAAAGACATTTGACGATGAATATACATCAGGACAGAGATTAAGCTTTGGTGCAAAGGCAGATATAGACGCAGGAAAGAACTATGTAAGCTTTAAAACAAGTGCAAGTGCAACAGTAAAGATTTGGTGGGTAGAAGGCGGAGAAGATAATAGAAGCATGGTAATCTACAACCTATCAAGTGGAGAAGTTGCAGCACAGACATCAGAGACATTAACTAAGAATGCAGCATGTGTTTCAACACTTACATTAAGTGAAGCAGGAACATATGCATTAGGTGGTTTAGAAAACAATAATTACATTTTTAAGATTGAAGTTACTGAAACTTCAGGTGAGGCAGAAGAAGTTCAAAGAGCAGATTGGTCAGAAGTTGCTAATCCTACAGTAACAAATGTAGTAGATAATGGAGATGGTACAGTAACAGTAGATTTCAATGCTTTAATCGGAACAGATGGAGCAGATGGAGCTGTTGTAACACTTACAGATACTACTGGAGAATCTCAGACAAGTAAGTATTCAAAGGAAGGTAGCACAGGTTCAAAGACATTTACAGTTAGTTCATCAGGAACATATACTGCAACAGTTAGCATTTATCGTGAAGGTGAAGATGATAAGACTAGTGATGCAGTTTCTGTAAATTTCGTACTTCCATTAAGTGAAGTTACAATTAATACAACAGCAAGTACAGGTAATGGAAGCGTATATATTGGATGGCAGTCAGTAACAGAGGCTGATTCTTATATCGTTTCTTATAGCACAGATGGGGAAAATTATGTTGTTGCTGCAGATGCAATTACTGATACAGAATATACAGTAACAGGTTTAACAGTTGGCACTACTTATAAATTTAAGGTGCAGGCAGTAAGACTTTTACCAGCTACAACAACAAATGGTACAGTAAGCGATGAGGTAGAGGCAACTAAAGAAGCTCAGACAGTTTGGGGTACAATTACTTATGGTAATGGTGCTAATTCATCTAACTTTACTAAAGTAGGTGATTTAAACGCTGATGGTTATGTTCAGTTAACAGCAGGTAAGTTAACAAACGGTAAGCTTACAGGTTCAGGTAATGATGGTAAGTTTGTACCAGCTTCATATG